>CALBQZ010000093.1 GCA_937899735.1 uncultured Clostridia bacterium
AAAGAAATACGGTCTCAAAGGCGCTCGTCGTGCACCTCAGTTCTCAAAGAGATAATCTGTATTATTTCAAACAATTTCAGCACTCACTTATGTGGGTGCTGTTTTTTGTTGTTTACGTATTCTTATAATCAATAAAGGGACACTGTTGTCAGCATCCCTTTAAAATCATTTATGAGTTTTTAATTAATTCTCTTGCACTTGTTAAATCAAGGTCTTTATCAAGATACATTAACTGTACCATAATATTTCCTGCTGCAGTTGCTTCAACAGGACCTGCAATTACTTTTTTTCCTGTGTATTTTTCAGTAAGAGAATTGAGGTAAGTGTCCTTGCATCCGCCACCGACAATGTTTATAACATCAATTTTCTTATTACTGATTTCTTCGATAACCTTAACTGCATCATTATAAGCCTTTGCAAGTGAGTGATAAACACAGTTTATAACATCACCAATTGGCAGTTCAGGTTTGCCGAGGTACTTTCTGATTGCTTCAATCATATTGTCAGGTGCTAAGAATTCATCAGCATTTGGATTGATGGTTTCGATAAAATCACTTTCCATTGCCATTTTCATCATTTCATCATAAGAGTATTTTTTATCGAGGTTTTTACGAATATTCTGTAAAAGCCACATACCCATAATGTTTTCAATAAAACGGTAACGGTGATTAATTCCACCTTCATTTGTGAAACCCGAGTTCATAGCAATATCGCAGGTGACAGGCTCGAGATTTTCCGTACCGATAAGACTCCATGTTCCTGATGAAATGTAAACTCCGTTATCACCGACAGAACAAGCAGCAACAGCAGATGCAGTATCGTGTGAAGCACAGAGAATAACTGTTGTGTCAAAACCAACTTCATTTTTTACTTCATCACTTAAATTACCGACAACTGTTCTGGGAAGTGAAAGGGGAGTGAAGATTTTTTTGTCAATACCAAGTTTTGAAAGAATCTCTTCATCTCGCTCAAAGGTTTTTGTGTTTACAAGACCACCTGTTGTTGCGAGAGTGTATTCATTTCTGATGTTACCTGTTAACTTGAATGAAAAATATTCAGGCATCATAAGAAAATACTCTGCATTATCGAGCTTTCTTGATTTTTTATCACAGTACAACTGATAAATTGAATTATAGTTAGTTGCCTGAATACCTGTACGCTCATAAAGCTCTTTTCTTGGAATAATCTTGTCGATTTCTTCAGGGATAGAGAGAGTTCTTGAGTCGCGATATGCTACAACAGGTAAAATCTCTTTCTTATCCTTATCAAGAAGAACATAGTCAACACCCCAGGTGTCAATAGCAACTGTTTCAGGGTGGATTCCTCGTTTATGACATTCTTTAAGACCATTTTTGATTTCCGTAAAGAGTTTATCAATGTCCCAACAAAGCGTACCGTCAATATCAACTATTCCGTTTTCAAATCGGTATATTTCTTCGAGTTTCAATTTGCCGTTTTCAACATATCCAAGAATATGACGACCACTTGAAGCACCCATATCGATAGCTAAACAATATTTCATAATTATATTACACCTTTTTGTAAAATAAGGTTTGCATAAAGTGCGGATTCACCTGTTGCAATAATAGCATAGCAGTTTTTAGCTTGTTCATAGAACTCAAAACGCTCATATTCACCGAAGGCATCTGCACCTCTGTCGTCGTGTTTTGCCACAATTTTTTTGTATTCATCCCAGATTGGTGTTTCCACGTTGTCACCAGCCATAACCTGCATTAACATAACAGGTGAGTCAACATAAGTATCAAGAGGAAATACTGTAAGAATTGCATCAAGAAGGTCAGTTGCTTTATGTCCGTCAGCACGGATTACAATTGCATCTTTACCCATAGTTTCAGCAGGAAAGTTTGCATCAGCAATAACTATTCTGTCGCTGTGTCCCATTTCACAAAGGACTTTGAGCAATTCAGGGGATAGAATTTTTGGTATATTTTTAAGCATTGTACCTACTCCTTATTTCTTGAAGAGAGGACCATAAGTCTGACAAGCTCTGTAGTCAGCACCCTCTTTGTCCATACCAAATGCGTTCCATGCTGCAGGACGGAAAATCTTGTCTTCAGGAACATTGTGCATACAAACAGGAATACGGAGCATTGAACACATTGTAATCAAGTCTGCACCGATGTGACCGTAAGAAATAGCACCGTGATTAGCACCCCAGTTCTGCATTACCTCGTAAGCAGTCTTGAATGGAGAACCATCTTTGCCGTCGCAACGTGGAGCAAACCAAGTACAAGGCCAAGTTGGATTGGTTCTTTCCATAAGTGTATCAGAAACCTCGTCAGGAAGCTTAACTGTCCAACCCTCAGCAATCTGAAGAACAGGGCCAAGGCCTTTAACAAGGTTAAGTCTAATCATTGTGCATGGCATTTCAGCCTTTGTTGTGTAATGGCTTGAGAATCCGCCACCTCTGAAGTTATCAAAACCTGCTTCGCACCAAACTGTTGCATCTGTCATCTTCTTAATATCTTCGTCGGTTACTTCCCACCATTTTTTCATAATTGCATTGCCGTTTTCATCTGTGCATTCACCGCAAGCGTCAAGACAAGCAGCACCTGAATTAAGAAGGTGAATAATACCGTTAGATTCTTTAGCTTTGCCCTCTAATTTGTAACCAGTTACTCTTTCAGTTGCTTCGCCTGACCAGTATGTACGAACATCAGCGAAAATCTGTGCACGGTGAGTAAGTAATCTCATGAAGAGCATACCAAGACCGTTGAGTACATCGTTTTCAGTAGCCAATGTATATGGTTCACGAGCGCCTTCATAATCAAATGTTGATGAAAGAAGTGCTTCAGGGTAGTCACAGTTTGGCCAATGGTCTGTCCATTGTCTTTGTCCCTGGAAGCCACCGGCAATAGCGTTGTGACCAACTTTTTCTTCCTCAAAAGCATCAGGAAGATTTTTGTTACCTGCCATCAAATCCTTGATGATGCAGTACATCTTAACTGTAAATTCCCACTGCTTTTCTTTTTCTTCATCTGTGAATTTAATACGACGTTCTTCACCCAAAAATTCAACTGATTCAGGGTTATCATCACGTCCCTCTTTACAATGCTCTTTTGTCCAAGCAAGAGCTTTTTGATATTCTTCCTCGTTGTAAATTCCTTCTTCCATTCGGCGAAGAATTTCAACCTCATCAACAGATTCAACTCGCATACCAAGATATGATTCCATAAAGTCCTGGTCAATAATTGAGCCTGCAATACCCATACATTGTGAACCAATCTGAAGATAGGATTTGCCACGCATTGTAGCACAAGCAACTGCTGCACGACCAAAACGGAGAAGCTTTTCTTTAACATCATCAGGAATTTCAGCTACCTGTTCTCTGTCCTGAACTTCGTGACCATAAATGCCAAATGCAGGAAGTCCTTTCTGTGCGTGACCTGCAAGAACGGCTGCAAGATAAACAGCGCCTGGACGTTCTGTGCCGTTAAAGCCCCAAACACCCTTAATTGTGTATGGGTCCATATCCATTGTTTCTGAACCGTAGCACCAGCAAGGTGTAACTGAAAGTGTAATGTCAACGCCTTCCTTACGGAACTTGTCAGCACAAGCAGCAGCCTCAGGCACACGACCGATTGATTTATCAGCCATAATAACCTTTACAGGCTCGCCGTTTGAATAGAAAAGATTTTCTTCGAATAATTTTTTAGCTGCATTAGCCATAGCCATAACCTGGTCTTCAAGGCTTTCACGAAGCTGCATTGGACCACGACGGCCGTCAACAATAGGACGAATACCGATTACAGGATAATCGCCCACATATCTGTTTTTTGCCATAATAATTTCTCCTTATGTATTATTTAATATAATATTTAGATTTTAGTATATCAAACATGTTTTTTTTAGTCAATAAAAACGAAAGATATTAGTGGTTTTCTGATGTCAAATGACGAGACATAGAAAAACATTTTAATATTTTCAAAAAAACTGTTGACTTTTTTAGTTTGTAATGGTATTATATTCGGGCGACAAAAAGTCGTATATGCGCTGGTAGCTCAGCTGGATAGAGTGTTTGGCTACGAACCAAAAGGTCGGGGGTTCGAA
>CALBQZ010000094.1 GCA_937899735.1 uncultured Clostridia bacterium
TGGGTACCTTTTTTGTTTTAGTTCAGATAGTAAAGGATTCGAACCTGTGAAGGTTTTGGCGTTAAGAAAACAATTCGGGGAATTGTTTTTAGCCAAAAGGCGTAAGGCATTTATGCCGAGCGTGTAGTATGCAAGGCGTAGCCGCAGCAGACGGTCGAATCCTGCCACCCCAGCCAAAACGGAAAAGGTACCTTTTGGGTACCTTTTTTGTTTTAGTTCAGATAGTAAAGGATTCGAACCTGTGAAGGTTATCCTAACATTACATCCAGTAACATCATTGTTGCGAAGCCGAGGATAATTCCCATTGTTGCAAAATATGGTTGAACTTCTTTGTTTTTTTGACATTCAGGGATTAATTCATGTACTGCAACTAATATCATTGCTCCTGCTGCGAAAGAAAGAGCATAGGGCAGAATAGTCTCAACATATACAACTAATATAGCACCTATTATACCAGCAATGGGTTCCACCATACCTGATGCCTGACCGTAGAAAAAGCTTTTTCTTCTTGAATACCCTTCCCTTCTCAACGGAATTGAAACTGCAGCACCCTCGGGAAAATTCTGCAGTCCTATACCAACAGCAACGGAAACCGCTCCCATTAATTGTTCCGATGTATATCCATCCTGCAAAGCACCGAAAGCAACTCCAACCGCCAATCCCTCGGGAATATTGTGTAATGTAATTGAAAGGATTAACATTATAATTCTGTTAAAAGAGTGATTGTTGCAATCCTTGGGATTATTGACTTTTTTTCTTGCAAATGACACAATTTTATCCGATGTCCATATAAACAATGCACCCGATAAAAAACCCGTGGTTGCTACTAAATAAGCAGGTATATGTGATGATTCTTCTGCTCGTTCGATTGCAGGTTGAAGTAATGACCAGAAGCTTGCTGCAATCATTACTCCTGATGCAAACCCAAGCATAAAGTTTAGTATCTTTTGATTAGGCGAAGTAAAAAAGACAACATTGGCTGCACCTAAGGCTGTTACGAACCAAGTACCCAGTGTTGCTATCAGCGCCATTATGACAAATGTACTCATACAGCACCTCCTGTATTCATTATATTCATTGAATACTTTGGGGTGAAAAAAACAAGGACAGTAGTTGGTTCTACTGTCCTTTTGGTTTATTCAAATGTTACCTGAATATCATTGTCCGTTGATGTAACAAGGATTTTGTTGATAACTGTACCGAGATTATCAATCATAAGAGTTGAAACTTTATCTTCAATATTACGACGGATAACATTTCTCAAATCACGAGCACCACGGACATTACCATCCATTTTTGAAACGATTGCTGACGGTGTATTTTCATCATAAATGAATTCAATACCCTTATCTTTGAGAACAGTTTTCATCTCGTTCATCATAAGAACTGCAATATTCTTATAATCTTCTTCGCCAAGTGGATTGAACACAACGATTTCATCAACACGACCGATAAATTCAGGACGCAAGAATTCGTTAAGTGCTTTAAGAACTTTTTCTTTTGAAATATCCTTTGCACTCTTGCCGAAGCCCAATGATGTTTCTGCTTTCTGACTACCTGCATTTGAAGTCATGATGATTACTGTATTTGCAAAGCTTACTGTTCTGCCGTGAGCATCATTTGTTTTACCCTCATCAAGAATCTGAAGAAGAATATTCATTACATCAGGATGTGCCTTTTCAATTTCATCAAATAGGATAATTGAATATGGCTTTCTTCTTACCTTTTCTGTAAGTTGTCCTGCTTCGTCATAACCTACATACCCTGGAGGTGACCCAATAAGACGGGATACTGAATGTTTCTCCATAAATTCACTCATATCAAGACGGATAAGTGTTTCAGGAGTATCGAAAAGCTCCATAGAAAGCTGTTTTACAAGTTCAGTTTTACCAACACCAGTTGGACCAACAAAGATAAAAGATGCAGGTCTTTTCTGAAGTGTCAACTGAATTCGGCTACGCTTAATTGCATTTGCCACAAGAGTTACAGCCTCATCCTGACCGATTACTTTTTCCATAAGTCTGTTTTCAAGACCTTTTAATCGGTTTACATCACCTTCCACAACCTTTGTTGCAGGGATACCTGTCCACAAATTTATAACCTTTGCCAAATCGTCTTCAGTTACGTTATTATCCTTTGCCTTTTCCTGCAATTCAGGTGCTTTACCCTCACAAACTGCGAGTTCACCCTTTGTTTTATAAAGTTCTTCATAAACAGGGTTAAGGTCTTCGTCGTTTTCAGGGTTTGCTATCTTTTCTTCCAAATTTTCAAGTTCTTTTTTAAGATTTGCAATCTTCTTTTCGTTGATTTCGTTTTCACTTATAGCCTTGTTACGAAGATTTGCACAAGTACAAGCTTCATCAAGAAGGTCAATAGCTTTATCAGGTAAAAATCTGTCAGTAATATATCTTTCAGAAAGTGTTACTGCTTTATATACAAGGTTATCGCTGATTTGTACTCTGTGGAAAAGTTCATAATAGCCTTTAATGCCAACAAGCATTTTGAATGTATCATCAATAGATGGTTCGTCAACCTTTACTGGTTGGAAACGACGTTCAAGTGCAGCGTCCTTTTCAATATGTTTACGGTATTCATTGAATGTTGTTGCACCGATAACCTGAATTTCGCCACGAGAAAGAGCTGGTTTTAAGATATTAGCTGCATTCATTGAGCCTTCTGCATCACCGGTACCCACAAGGTTATGAACTTCGTCAATAAAGAGAATGATATTTCCTTCACTCTTAACTTCTTCAACAAGTCCTTTGATTCTGCTTTCAAACTGTCCTCTGAACTGTGTACCTGCAACGAGTGCAGTAAGGTCAAGGAGGTGAATTTCTTTATCCATAAGCTTTGCCGGGACATTACCCTCGGCAATTCTTTGAGCAAGTCCCTCTGCGATAGCTGTTTTACCAACACCAGGTTCACCGATTAAACAAGGATTATTCTTTGTTCTTCTGCACAAAATCTGAACTGCACGTGCAATTTCAATATCTCTGCCGATAATTCTATCCAGCTTACCATCCCTTGCTCTGCCTGTTAAGTCAGTACAGTAGAGAGAAAGCATCTTTCTCTTATCATTCTTTGTGCCTTGCTTTTTCTTACCTTTTCTGTCAGCTTTTTTATCACCATTAAGGTCCTTTATATTTTCTTCAGGGACATCCATTGGCATCATGCCCATATTCTGCATAAATGGGAAGGTTGAAGCACCACCCAACTCGAAATCATCACCCATGCTTTCCATCATCTGTTCCATCTGCTCGGTCATATCGTCGAGTTGTTCTTCTGTTATACCCATATTGTCCATCATTTGTTTAATGGGACCGATATTCATCTCCATTGCACATTTGATGCAGTATCCCTCGTTAGTTG
>CALBQZ010000095.1 GCA_937899735.1 uncultured Clostridia bacterium
TCGGTGAGACTCATGACGGTTCAGCAACAATGGACTGGATGGCTCAGGAGCAGGAACGTGGTATCACAATCACATCTGCTGCTACTACATGTTTCTGGAAAGACCATCGTATCAATATCATCGACACTCCTGGACACGTTGACTTCACTGTTGAAGTTCAGCGTTCACTCCGTGTACTTGACGGTTCTGTAACTGTTCTTTGTGCAAAAGGTGGTGTTGAACCTCAGTCTGAAACTGTATGGCGTCAGGCTGACGAATATAAAGTACCAAGAATGATTTATGTTAATAAGATGGACATCCTCGGTGCTAACTTCTACCGTGTTCTTGACATGGTAAAAGAAAGATTTAACTGTAACGCAGTTCCAATTCAGCTCCCAATCGGTGAGGAAAGCTCATTCAAGGGTATCATCGACCTTATCAATAATAACGCTATCGTTTATTATGATGATATGGGTAAGGACGTTAGAATTGAAGAAATTCCTGAAGATATGAAGGAAAAGGCTGCTCAGTATCGTAACAACCTTATCGAATCAGTTGCTGAACTCGACGAGGAACTTATGATGAAATATTTCGATGGTGAAGAACTCACAGTTGACGAAATTAAGGGAGTTATTCGTAAGGCTACACTTACTAATGAAATCGTTCCTATCTGCTGTGGTACTTCATACCGTAACAAGGGTGTTCAGCCACTCCTCGATGCTATCGTAGACTTTATGCCTGCTCCAACAGACATCGAAGCTATCAAGGGTGTTAACCCTGAAACAGAAGAGGAAGAAGTTAGACATTCTTCTGACGATGAGCCATTTGCTGCTCTCGCATTCAAGATTGCTAACGACCCATTCGTTGGTACACTTTGTTTCTTCCGTGTATATTCAGGTACAGTTAACGCTGGTACATCTGTTTATAACACAGTTAAGGACAATAAGGAAAGAATGGGACGTATTCTTCAGATGCACGCTAACCATCGTGAAGACATTGAAACAGTATATGCAGGTGACATCGCTGCCGTTGTTGGTCTTAAGAACACAACAACAGGTGACACACTTTGTGATGAAAAGCACCCAATTATCCTTGAATCAATGAACTTCCCGGAACCAGTTATCTCTGTTGCTATCGAGCCAAAGACAAAGGCTGGTCAGGAAAAGATGGGTATCGCACTTTCAAAGCTTGTTGCTGAAGACCCAACATTCCGTAGCTACACAGACGAAGAAACAGGTCAGACAATTATTGCTGGTATGGGTGAACTTCACCTTGAAATCATCGTTGACCGTCTTCTTCGTGAATTCAAAGTTGAAGCAAACGTAGGTAAGCCACAGGTTGCTTACAGAGAAACAATCCGTGTGCCTGCTTCTTCTGATACAAAGTATGCTCGTCAGTCAGGTGGTAAGGGTCAGTACGGTCACGTTAAGATTAATATTGAACCAAATCCGGACGGCGGTTACGAATTTGTAAACAACATCGTTGGTGGTGCTATTCCTAAGGAATACCACAAGGCTGTTGACGACGGTATCCAGGGTGCTATGCAGTCAGGTGTACTTGCAGGTTACAGCGTTGTTGACGTAAAGGTTACTCTTTACGACGGTTCTTACCACGAAGTTGACTCTTCTGAAATGGCATTTAAGATTGCCGGTTCTATGGCATTCAAAGATGCTGCTAAGAAGGCAAATCCTGTTATCCTTGAACCAATTATGAAGGTTGTTGTTATCACTCCTGAAGAATATATGGGTGATGTTATCGGTGACCTTAACTCACGTCGTGGTGAAATCCAGGGCTTTGAGGACCGTTCAGGTGTTAAGCAGATTAACGCAAGAGTTCCTCTTTCAGAAATGTTTGGTTACGCTACTGACCTTCGTTCAAAGACTCAGGGTCGTGGACAGTATGTAATGGAACCGGACGGTTATAAAGAGGTTCCAAAATCAATTTCAGAATCAATTATTTCTGAAAGAAGCAAGAGAGACTAATTAATTCTCATAAAACACTTGAAATTTTTCAAGTTTATTGATACAATAAGTATCACAAATATTTTGTAAATTTATTTCAAAAATAAAGGGAGGAAATTCCAATGGCAAAGGCAAAATTTGAAAGAACTAAACCACACGTTAATATTGGTACTATCGGTCACGTTGACCACGGTAAGACAACATTAACAGCTGCTATCACAAAGACACTCGCTTCTAAGGGTCAGGCTGACTTCGTTGACTATGCAAACATCGATAAGGCTCCTGAAGAAAGAGAAAGAGGTATTACAATCAACACAGCTCACGTTGAGTACGAGACAGAAACACGTCACTATGCTCACGTTGACTGCCCAGGCCACGCTGACTATATCAAGAACATGATTACAGGTGCTGCTCAGATGGACGGTGCTATCCTTGTTATCGCTTCTACAGATGGTCCTATGGCTCAGACAAAAGAACACCTTCTTCTTGCTCGTCAGGTTGGCGTTCCTTACATCATCGTTTTCATGAACAAAGTTGACCAGGTTGACGACGAAGAACTTCTTGAACTCGTTGAAATGGAAATCCGTGAAACTCTTGACGAATATGAATTCCCAGGCGATGATACACCAATCATCAAGGGTTCAGCTCTCAAGGCTCTTGAAGCTACATCATCAGATGACCCAGCTTGTGCTCCAATTTGGGAACTCATGGCTGCAGTTGATAGCTACATTCCAACTCCTGACCGTAAGGCAGACCAGCCATTCCTTATGCCTGTTGAAGACGTTTTCACAATCACAGGTCGTGGTACAGTTGCTACAGGTAGAGTTGAAAGAGGTCAGCTCAAGACTTCTGAAGAAGTTGAAATCGTTGGTCTTTCAGACGAAAGCAGAAAGACAGTTGTTACTGGTATCGAAATGTTCAGAAAGCTCCTTGACTATGCTGAAGCAGGTGACAACATCGGTGCTCTTCTTCGTGGTATCCAGAGAAGTGAAATCGAACGTGGTCAGGTTCTTGCTAAGCCAGGCACAATTAAGCCACACACAAAGTTCTCAGGTCAGGTTTACGTTTTAACAAAGGATGAAGGCGGCCGTCATACTCCTTTCTTCAACAACTACAGACCTCAGTTCTATTTCAGAACAACAGACGTTACAGGTACAATTTCTCTTCCAGCAGGTACAGAAATGTGTATGCCTGGTGACAACGTTGTTATGGACGTTGAACTCATCACTCCTATCGCTATCGAAGAAGGTCTTCGTTTCGCTATCCGTGAAGGCGGTAGAACAGTTGGTTCAGGTGTTGTTACAAAGATTAACGAATAATTCCTGATTATTCAATAAATTTATGGCTTCATCCGAAAGGGTGGAGCTTTTTTCGTGTGACAAGAAAGATGATAAATTGGAGTTTATAATGAAAGTGCAAAATGCAAAGCGCAATGCGTAGTGGCAGGCTTCCACGCCTGCGAGAGAATTTCGTGATTTAGGAGTGGCCCTACAAATTATAATTTGACACTGTCAGTTGATATTGACTAAAATTCTAAAATGTTTTATAATACAAAAGCACTAAAAATAAAGGAATGTATAATATGGAACAGAAGAAAATTGACAGAATAAATGAACTTGCAAAGAAAATGAAAACAGTGGGTCTTACAGAAGAAGAAAAGGCTGAACAGGCGGCTCTTCGTCGTGAATATATTGACAGCTTTAAGCGTAGCCTTACAGGTCAGCTTGACAATATGTATATTGTTGATGAAAAGGGCAACAAAACAAAGGTTGAACGTAAAGGTAACAAAAAATAAAACTGAATATGTTGGGGTATTAACAACTCAATAACTTGACTAAACCGCTAAATGTAGTGTATAATATTTAGTGGTTTATTTTTTTATCTTATGTAATTTTTGGAAAAGGATGTAAAAGCTTATGGCAAAAAAAGCATCTTATGGTAACGAAAGTATTTCACAGTTAAAAGGCGCTGACCGTGTCCGTAAACGTCCTGCTGTTATTTTCGGTTCGGATGGTATTGAGGGTTGCGAACATGCTGTTTTTGAAATTCTTTCAAACTCTATTGACGAAGCAAGAGAAGGTTATGGTGACAAAATCGTTGTAACTCGCTATCTTGACAACTCAATTGAAATTCAGGACTTTGGTCGTGGTCTTCCTGTTGACTATAATAAGAAAGAAGACAGATACAACTGGGAACTTGTTTTCTGCGAGCTTTATGCTGGTAGTAAGTACAATACAAATGATGCAAACGGAAGTTATGAGTACTCCTTGGGACTTAATGGCTTGGGTCTTTGTGCAACTCAGTATTCATCCGAGTATATGGATGCCGAAGTTCATAAGGATGGGTTTAAATATAATCTTCACTTCGAAAAAGGTGAAATTGCAGGCGAAATGCAAAAAGAACCTTATAACAAGAAAGATACAGGAACTCGTATCCGTTGGAAACCTGATTTTAAAGTTTTTACAGACATCAATATTCCTCTTGAATACTATCAGGAAACTATCAAGCGTCAGTCAGTTGTAAATCAGGGCATTAAATTCATCCTTAAAAATCAGATTTCTGGCAATAGCTTTGAAACTTTTGAATATTGCTATGAAAACGGTATTACCGACTATGTAAAAGAACTTGCAGACGGTAATGAAATGTCATCCGTTCAATTCTGGTCAAGCGAAAGAGTTGGTCGTGACCGTGCTGATATGAAGGATTATAAGGTTAAACTTACCGCTGCAGTTTGTTTCTCCAATAAAGTTCAGGCAAAAGAGTATTACCACAACTCAAGCTTCCTTGAACATGGTGGTGCACCTGAAAAGGCTTTTAGAAATGCGTTCGTTTATCAGATTGACAGTTACCTTAAAACAAATGGTAAATATGTTAAGAGTGATGCTAAAATCACGTACCAGGATGTTGAGGACTGCTTGATTCTTGTTGTTTCTTCATTCTCAACACAAACATCCTACGAAAACCAGACAAAAAAGGCTATTACAAATAAATTTATTCAGGAAGCTATGACAGATTTCTTCCGTCAGCAGCTTGAAATCTATTTTCTTGAAAATAAACTTGACGCCGATAAGATTACAAATCAGGTGCTTATCAATATGCGTTCAAGAATCAAGGCAGAAAGCACAAGAATCAACATTAAAAAGACTTTGCAGTCTAGTAATGATATGACTTCTCGTGTAGAAAAATTCGTTGACTGTCGTAGTCGTGATGTAAATGAAAGAGAAATCTTCATAGTGGAAGGTGACTCTGCTCTCGGTGCTTGTAAACAGGCTCGTGACTCATCATTCCAGGCAATTATACCTGTCCGTGGTAAGATTCTTAACTGCTTAAAGAGTGAATACGATAAGATTTTCAAGAGTGATATTATTGTTGACCTTATTAAAGTCCTTGGCTGTGGTGTTGAAGTAAATTCAAAGAAGAGCAAGGAAGTTTCCTCGTTTAATATTGATGATTTAAGGTGGAATAAAGTTATTATCTGTACCGATGCTGACGTTGACGGTTTCCAGATTAGAACACTTATTCTCACAATGATTTACAGACTTATGCCAACACTTATTAAAGAAGGCAAGGTATATATTGCAGAATCTCCACTTTACGAAATTCGTTATAAGGACGAAACTTGGTTCTGCTATACAGAAAAAGAAAAAGCTGATGTCCTTGCTGAATTGGGTAATGTAAAATACACAATTCAACGTTCAAAGGGACTTGGTGAAAACGATGCTGATATGATGTGGCTTACAACAATGAATCCAAAGACACGTCGCTTGATTAAAATTGAACCTGATTACAGTCCTGAAGCAGTTGCTGATAAATTTGACCTGCTTTTAGGTGATAATCTTCAGGGTAGAAAAGACCATATTGCCGAGAATGGTTATATGTATATTGACTTGGCAGACATTTCATAAGGGAGGGGGATATTATGGCACGAAAAAAGAGAATTGATGTTCCACAAGTGGAAGAAGAAAACATAAATGCCCATATTATTGGTGCCGGTGATGTTGTTGAGCAGTTTATTACTGAAACTCTTGAAACTAACTATATGCCATATGCAATGAGTGTTATTATGTCCCGTGCAATTCCTGAAATTGACGGTCTTAAACCATCTCACAGAAAACTCCTTTATACAATGTATAAAATGGGACTTTTAAACGGTGCAAGGGTTAAATCTGCTAATATCGTTGGTCGTACAATGCAGTTGAATCCTCATGGTGATATGGCAATTTACGAAACAATGGTGCGCCTTTCACGTGGTAATGAAAGTCTTTTGCATCCTTATGTTGACTCAAAGGGTAACTTCGGTAAAGCATATTCAAAAAATATGGCTTTTGCTGCATCCCGATATACTGAGGCAAAATTGGATACAATTTCAGCTGAGTTGTTCCGTGACATTGACAAGGACACAGTTGATTTTGTGGATAACTATGATGCTACAATGAAAGAGCCAACACTTCTTCCCGTAACATTCCCATCAATCCTTGTAAATTCCAACACAGGTATTGCTGTTGGTATGGCATCTTCAATCTGTTCATTCAATCTCCGTGAAATCTGCGAAACAACTATCGGTCTTATCAAGGATAAAGATTTTGATATTATGGAAACTCTTAAAGCACCTGATTTTATTGGTGGTGGTAAAATCGTTTATGACCGTGAGCAGATGTCAGAGATTTTCCGTACTGGCCGTGGAGGCTTTAAGGTAAGAGCAAAATATACTTACGATAAAGCAAATAACTGCATTGACATTACTGAAATTCCACCTACAACAACTGCCGAAGCAATTATTGATAAGGTAATTGAAAAGGTAAAGGCTAATTCAATCCGTGAAATCAGCGATATCCGTGATGAAACCGACAAGAAAGGTCTAAAAATCACTATTGACCTTAAACGTGGTACAGATGCTGAAAAACTCATGGCAAAGCTATATAAAATGACCCCACTTGAAGATACATTCTCTTGTAACTTCAATGTCCTTATTGCAGGTGTGCCTCAGGTTTTGGGTATTGCCGATTTGCTTACAGAGTGGATTGCATTCCGTACAGAATGTGTGAATCGTCGTGTTTATTTTGACCTTACAAAGGCAAAGGATAAATTACATCTTTTGTTAGGTCTTCAGAAAATTCTTCTTGATATTGACAAGGCAATTAAAATTGTCCGTGAAACGGAAGAAGAGGCTGAGGTTGTACCTAATTTGATGATTGGTTTCGGAATTGACCAGATTCAGGCTGAATATGTGGCTGAAATCAAACTCCGTCACCTTAATCGTGAGTATATTCTCAAACGTCTTAATGATGTTGAAGACCTTAAAAAGCAGATTGAGGATATGGAAGATATCCTTTCAAGCAAAGCAAGAGTTAAGAAAATCATCGTTGGTGAACTTAATCAGGTTATCGGTAAGTACGGAAAAGACAGACGTACAGAGATACTCTATGCTCAGGAAATTGAAGAAAATGAGGAAGAAATCGAGGCAGTGCCTGATTATCCTGTAACTGTTTTCTTCACAAAAGAGGGCTATTTCAAGAAGATTACTCCATTGTCACTTCGTATGAGTGGTGAGCATAAGCTTAAAGAAAATGACGAAATCACTATGAGTGTTGAAACAACAAATAGTGTTGAACTTCTCTTCTTCACAAATAAATGTCAGGTTTATAAATCACGTGCTTGTGAATTTGATGATACAAAGGCAAGTGTGCTTGGTGACTATGTAGCAACTAAACTCCAGATGGAGCCTGACGAAACAGCATTATTTATGGCTGTTGTTAAGGAATATAAGGGTTATATGCTCTTCTTCTTCCAGAATGGTAAGGTTGCTAAGGTTGATATTTCTGCTTACGAAACAAAGCAGAATCGCAAGAAGCTCATTAAGGCTTATTCTGACAAGAGTCCGATTGTGAAAGCAGTTTATATCCCTGAGGATAAGGAGCTTGTAATGAAATCAACTGCGGGCAGATACTTGCTCTTTAATTCGGGTGCAATCTCTGCAAAGACTACAAAGGATAGTCAGGGTGTTGCTGTTATGAGCCTTAAGAAGGGGCACAGAGTTGAATCTGTTAATGATGTTAGGGAAGGTCAGTTTGTAAAACCTGGCAGATACAGAACAAAAACACTTCCGTCAGCAGGTGCAATACTTAGTGCAGAGGACCAAGGCGAACAGTTGACGTTCTAAGTGTAAAATGCAAAGTTCAAAGTGCAAAATGTAGGGACCATTCACGAATCGCTCTTTTTCCTTGACTTTCTTTGACGAGGGAGGTGTCTGCGATAGCAGACGGAGGAAAAGCAGTCCTTGTTATACCATTTGTGTTGACAATATAAATTCTTAATGATATATTTGAATTAAAGAGAATTGAAAGGTTGGAGAGAATGACTAAAGAACAACTTAAAATGTGGATGAAAATTCTTATTGTTGTTATAGTTCTTATTCTTGCAGGATTGTTTATTGTAAAAACCATTGATTCAAACAAACCCGTTGAACAGCAGACCACTACGGAACAGAAAACAACTATTGAACCACAATCTACTGAAAGTAATGAAGATACAATAGAAGAATCAGCAACTCCATTAACGGAGGACGAACTAAAAGAACTTTGTATAAAAGCACATAATTTGTATGCTGAGTGGTTTAGTCCTGAAAATAATCTTGTTGTCGATTGGGATAATACTTTGAAAATTGATAACAGAGAATATTTTGAGGTAGCTTCAACAGAAATAACATCAGTTGAAGCACTAAAAACAGAATTAGCAAAGTATTTCGACAGTGAGGAAATTGATGACAAAATTGATAGTTATTATGTAATGCACAACGGGAAAATGTATGGTGATGCCGTATTGGTTGAAGGTGGATATGTTCCTGCTGAACGTTATATTTTAACCATAAATAAAAACACAAACACAGAGTGTGTTTTAACAATAACATCACATTTTTCTGATTCTAAAGAGGAAATGGATTATCACTTAAAGGTAATCGACGGAAAATGGAAGTTCACAGGTGTTTTCAATTGTGTTACATTGGAAAAGTTAGTTTTGGAATAACTTAAAACAAAAAACCGACCGTGAAAAAACGGTCGGTGCAGACAACTTAGCAAACGCAAATTAAAACCTTGCTGTCTGCAAAAGTATTATGTGAATAATAATATATTAAATTCATTGAAAAAAATACCACTTTTTTTAAAAAAACACTTGCATTTTTTATATGTCTGTGTTAGAATATCAAGGCTGTTAAAAATATATAGCTTGGAGGTGTACACGGTATGGCATGGTATCACGTTGTTTTTGGTGTAGCACTTATTGTATTATCAGTATTGATTGTGCTTCTTATCCTTTTACAGGAAGGTAATCAGGAAGGTCTTTCAGGTGCCATTTCAGGTGGCTCTTCAGACTCATTCTTCGGTAAGAATAAGGGTAGAACAGACGAAGCAAAGAAAGCATTCCTTACAAAGATTCTTGTTGCAGTATTTGCTGTAGTAGTTCTTGCTTCAGTTCTTGTAATGATTTTTGCATAATTAAAGTCCCGATGAAATCGGGAATATATGATCCACTAGCTCAGTTGGCAGAGCACTTGACTTTTAATCAAGGTGTCCGGAGTTCGAATCTCCGGTGGATCACCAAAAAGAGAGTACACGAAAGTGTACTCTTTATTTTTTCTTTAAATACGGAGATTCGAACTCGAAGAGTTTTTGCATTAAGAAACAGTCCCAAAAAAACAAATTATTATTTGGCCATTCTTTAATTAGAATGGACTTTTTTGTTAATACTATTACAGGTGATTATTATGTTATCTGTATGGTCTGCAAATTCTCAATTCAAAACATTTCCAAAACTTCAGGAAGACATCAGGACGCAGGTTGCAATTATAGGTGGTGGTATCGCAGGAGTTCTTTCTGCCTATATGCTGAAGCAAAAAGGTGTTGATTGTGTTGTGCTTGAAGCAGATAAGGTGTGTAAGGGAGTAACACAGAATACAACTGCAAAAATAACATCCCAACACGGATTGATTTATGACAAGCTTATTAACCATTTCGGCATTGAAAAAGCACAGATGTATCTGAAAGCAAACGAAGATGCTGTAAGAAAATATCGTGAGATGAGTAAAGAAATATCCTGTGATTTTGAGGATAAGAAGAACTATGTTTACTCAGTAAACAATATAAGAAAAATTGAAAAAGAACTTCACGCATTGGTAAGGCTTGGATATAATCCTGACTTTTGTGGTGAAATCCCTGTACCTATTTCTATTGCAGGTGCAGTTATATTTCCAAATCAAGCACAGTTTAATCCTTTGCAATTTTTGTCTTATATAGCAAAAGGCTTGACGATTTATGAAAACACAAAGGTTTTTGAAATTCGTGGAAAACACGCTTTTACGCAGAATGCAAAGGTAACTGCCGACTACTTTGTTGTGGCAACACATTTTCCCTTTATGAATAAGTATGGTGGATATTTTTTGAAACTGTTTCAGGAAAGGTCATATGTAATTGCTGTTGAAAATGGTACCAAGATAGACGGAATGTATGTTGACGAGGCAAAAAAAGGAATGTCTTTTCGCAATTACAAAAATTATCTTCTTATAGGTGGTGGTGACCACAGAACAGGAAAGCAGGGTGGAAACTATAATGAGTTAAAGGCATTTTCAGCAATTCATTATCCTGCAAATCCCATAAAGTATCAATGGGCAACGCAGGATTGTATGAGTCTTGATTCAGTGCCATATATCGGCAGATATTCACCCGGAATTCCAAATGTGCTTGTTGCAACAGGGTTCAATAAATGGGGAATGACATCTGCTATGGTGTCAGCCGAGATGCTTTGTGATATTATTCTGGATAAAAAGAATGACTACGAAGAACTGTTTAATCCATCACGCAGTATAGTAACAACACAACTACCAATCAATATTTTTGAATCAACTATAGGTCTTCTTACACCGTCAAAAAAACGCTGTCCACACCTTGGCTGTGCGTTAAAATGGAATTCGGCAGAACACAGCTGGGACTGTCCTTGCCACGGTTCAAGATTTACGGAAACCGGAGAATTGATTAATAATCCGGCCACCAATGATTTAAAAGAAAAAAGCCGGTAGAAATTCTACCGACTTTCTTTTTATTTTAACAACGGAATAACATTTTGTGCAATTATTTCATAGGCTCGAACGTTGATATGAAGTCCGTCGTAGGTAAGCTCTTCTTTCAGATTACCGTCACTATCCTTGAGCTTGTCTGTGAAATCAAGCCATACGCAGTTGTGCTTTTCGCAAAGCTTGATAAACTCACCATTCATCACGTTTATCTTTTTGTTACTGCGTTTTTCAAATTTGTCACGGATGTTTTCATTGATAGGATAAACAGCTTCAATTATGAAATTCACATCCGGGCAAGCTTCTTTGGTTTCAGTTATGATTTTTTCAACATTTTCAAGTGTCATAGAAAGGGGAAGACCACGACCAATGTCGTTTGTACCGATAAGAAGTACCAGGTTTTTAGGTTTGATAGCAAGTACATTGTCATAAAGTCTTTCCAAAAGACGGTCAGTAGTGTCACCACTTATTCCACGATTATACACAGCCTGACCACTTGTTTTGCAGAAATCATAGAACAACTCATAGTAGTTGAAGAAATCTGTGATGGAGTCACCTAAAAGTACAGTTTGATTTTTAAGTGCAAATTTTTGGTTGAGTAATGTGTAATTACTCTTTTTAGTAGCCATTTCGTTACTGTATTCTGTAATTTTTGAATAATCCGTTTTATTCTTTAAAAACATAAATTCACCTTATTCTGTGAGGAAATCCCTCTTCATAACACACTCCTCAAGGAAAGCTGAAACAGTTTCCATAACTGACAAATCCTCTTTTGTTATGAGTGAGTAATCGATATTCTGATAAACCTCGTATGCTTCAGGGCTGTTTTTACCCAAGGATTCAATTTTAGCAAAAGTATCATTAAGATATTGTTCAGCTTCCTTAGCAAGATAAACATTGTGGTACTTGCTATCATAAAGTACTGTTCTTGCGTTTGGATTATCCTGGATTTTATGTTTTTTACCAACAGGACTGTTCTTAAGAGTAACCTGCATATCATTTCCACCGTGCATAATCAGTGTAGGAATGGAATTTGAATTGATTGAGTCGCAAGTACGGAGATTTCCTGCTTTACCGAAACGTACAAAATTTATAATATCAAAAAATGGGCTTAAAATTGAAAGATTAGCCTTTGTTTTTTGCTTTGCAATATCACGGATAAGCTTGTTCATTGAATTAAATGGTGAAAAAGCAACAATTCCTTTGATTTCAACGGATGGGTTAAGTGCAGAAACATTAGAAACACTGTAAGCACCCCACGAGTGACCAACCAAAAGCACGGATAAATCTTTTAAGTCATCACGAGTCTTTACAAAATCAAGTGCATATTTCAAATCAATGATGCCTTGAGCGAATCCTTTGATTTTTTCGCCTTCGGAAGCACAAGTGCCTGTGTTGTCGTATGCTAAAACAATGTACCCTTTTTGCGCAAAGTAGTTTATTTCAGTTGTGTAAGCTAAGTGACCGGCACCCATTCCGTGTGAAAACACTATAAGACCTTTGTATGCATCAACTTTTGCACTGCTGTATAAAAAACCGTTAAGAGTCTGTTGCTTGTCGGATTTGAAGCTTATAGGCAGAGCATTGAGATTGTCAAAGTTTTTTGCTTTGAGGTACTTTAAATTATCGTCACCCTCACATCTTTTATTAACTCCTGCAGTATTGAGAATTATAATTGCAAGAGCAAAAAGTGCAACTACCAATAATACAATAACTATAGCTGAAATAATATAAGGCATAATATCATCCTTTCGATTGTCCTTATTTTATCACATCATTGAAATTATTGCAAATTTTTGTTGCAAGGGTTTGGTTTGCATAGTATAATAGTATTTAAGAAAGGGGAGACTGTCTTGAAATATCATCAGCAACTCAAAATAATCAGAATACAGAACAGGTTGACACAGCAACAGCTGGCAGATGCCTTGGGAATAACTCGTTCAGCATACTGTGGCTATGAAATCGGCAGACGTTCCCCCGACCTTGATACAATAGTTAAGTTATCAGAGTTTTATAATCTTCCATTAGCTGTTTTCTTTGAAGATTCAGATGCTGGAATGGTAAGTGATGTGGCTGAATTTGATGACAACGAATTTGACATTTATCTTTCAAAACTCACAAAAGAAGAAAGAGCATTGATTGCAAGAGTCCGTTCAATGGATGATAAAGATAAAAAAGAAGTTTTCGACTTAGCAGAAAGCAAAATTGAAACAAAATAGTGTTTATATTGTCTCGCAGGTTATCTGTGGGACATTTTTGTTAGCCTTATTGACTATATGGCTAATTTTATGGTAAAATACTTATATAATTTGTTTTTTAAGGAAATTGAAAAAATGAGAAATGATAATTATAATATGACATCTTCTCTTGAAGATTATCTTGAAGCAGTTTTTGTTATATCAAAGCAAAAAAATAGTGTAAGACTCACGGATATTGCAGATTATCTTGGTGTGTCAAAACCAAGTGTTAACCGTGCAGTAAATACTCTTACACAGAATGGATATCTTGAGCATGTAACCTATGGTGATATTGTCATTACACCACAGGGTGAAACTTATGCTGCAAATGTTTTGAGAAGACACAAGCTCATTAAACATTTCCTTATAGACACCTTGGGTGTTGACGAAAAAACAGCAGAGAATGATGCTTGTCAGATGGAACATGTTATGAGTTCAAGCACAATAGAAAGACTTTATGATTATCTTGAAAGGCAGGGATAAGTGATGTTTAAGGTTGCTGTAATTGGTGGCGGAGCATCGGGCCTTGCCTGTGCAATAGAGATTATGCATACAGTCAAAAACAGAGATGATGTTAAGGTAACAGTATTGGAAAAATTGCCACGTGTAGGCAAAAAGATTCTTGTTACAGGTAACGGAAGATGCAATCTTACCAATATGAATTCTGCCACATCAGGGTTCAGAGGTGATACGGATTTTGCCTATGCTGTCCTTAATGAATATACTCCGGAAAGCAATATAAAGTTTTTTAATGAAATGGGACTTTACACTCGTGTGGAAGATGAGGGAAGAGTTTATCCTTTGTCAAATCAGGCTTCTTCCGTGTTAGATGCACTCCGTTTTGAGTGTGAAAGATTAGGAATTGAAATAGTTTGTGATTATAATGTTGTTCATGTAAAATCTGTATTTAATGGTGCAGTTCAGAAGATTGTTGTCAATAACAAGGACCGTTTCGACTTTGTAGTTGTAGCAGCAGGAGGAAAAGCAGCAAAAGTTCATGGTACGGATGGGGATTCCTATGATTTGCTTAAAATGACAGGACATAAAATAACTCCTATTGCTCCTGCTTTAGTGTCACTTAACTGTGATAACTTTACAAAAGCACTTAAAGGTGTTCGGTCAATCTGCAGAATGAATTTAGTCATTGATAATGAGAAAGTCCTTGAAAACTATGGTGAAGTTCAATTTACTGACTACGGACTTTCGGGTATTCCTATTATGCAGTTGTCACGATTTGTGTCAATGTCACCATCCAACGACATTTATATAAATCTTGATGTTACACCTGATTTTACTCTTGATGAAATCAGCAATTATCTTTTTGACCGTCGTGAATTTGGCGCAGGACTTTGTGAAAATGTGCTTATTGGTGTTATGAACAAGCAACTTTGCATAACCTTGTTAAAGGAGTGTGGAATTGCACCGAACGAAAAAATCTCCGAGTTGAGTGATGACGAAATCATAAAGCTTTCAAATCTTTGTAAATTCTGGAAAATCAAGATTAAAACAGCTCGTGGCTTTGATTTTGCTCAGGTTACAGCAGGTGGTGCAGACTGTTCACAATTCAATAGTAAGACAATGGAGTCAGTATTGATAGAGAATCTTTTCTGCTGTGGAGAAGCACTCAATATTGACGGTGACTGTGGTGGATATAATTTACAATGGGCTTGGAGCTCGGGAAGAACAGCAGGACACACAATAGGTGAGAGGATAAACGATGCTCAGAATCAGTGAAATAAAACTCGACCTTGACTGCGATTTTCACGACATTGAAGATGCAGTAGTCAAGACCTTGAAAATAAATAAAAACAGAATAATAAAAACGGAAATTTTTAAGCAGAGTGTTGACTGCCGAAAAGGCGAAGTAAAATTTGTTTTTACAGCTGATGTTACAGTTGACGGTGATGAAGACAGAATTATTGAGAGTCTTAATAATAATCGTGTGACAAAATGCCGGAAATATGAATACAAAATGCCTCAATCAGCAAGAAAAAGCACTTTGCCACCTGTTGTTGCAGGCTTTGGACCTGCAGGTATGTTTGCTGCATTGATTTTAGCTCGTAGCGGGCATTGTCCTATTGTTGTAGAGCGTGGCAGAGACATTGATGCAAGAACGGACGATGTAAATAATTTCTGGACTAATCGCATTCTTGATGAAACATCCAATATTCAATATGGTGAGGGTGGAGCAGGAACATTTTCCGACGGAAAGCTCACAACAGGAATCAAGGACAGTCGTTGTCGTTTTGTTTTTGAGGAATTTGTTTTCCATGGTGCACCTGAGGATATACTTACAAATGCAAAACCACATATCGGAACGGATAAACTTAAAGAAACCGTAAAATCCATCCGTGAAGAGATTGTTTCACTTGGTGGCACAATTCTTTTTGAAACTCAACTTACCAATATTATCGTTGCCAATAGCTTTATTCATGGTGTTACCGTTAAGGATAAATGTGGAAAGGAAAAAGACATAGAAACAGATGCTTTGATTCTTTCAATCGGACATTCTGCAAGGGATACCATTGAAATGCTTTATGGTAAGGGTATCAACATGATGCAAAAGCCATTTTCCGTGGGTGCAAGAATTGAACATCCACAGGAATATATCAACTCTGTTCAGTATGGTGAATATAAGAATCATCCGAAACTGAAAGCAGCAGATTATAAACTTGCGTGTCATCCACCACATGGAAGAGGTGCATACACATTCTGTATGTGTCCGGGTGGTACTGTTGTTTGTGCTTCATCTCAAAAGGGTGGAGTTGTGACTAATGGTATGAGCGAGTATGCAAGAGATAAGGAAAATGCAAACTCAGCAATTCTCGTAGGTGTTGAACCTGCTGATTTTCCAAGTGAACATCCGCTTTCAGGCTTTCAGTTACAAAGAGAAATTGAAGAAAAAGCATTTAAACTTGGTGGTAGTGACTATTCTGCCCCTGCTACACTTGTTGGGGACTTCTTAAAAGGACAGAAGTCAACTAAATTAGGTAGTGTTAAACCATCTTTCACAACAGGTGTTACAATGGGTGACATCAGCGAGGCATTACCTCAAAAGGTAGTGAATACTATGCGTGATGCTCTGGTGCAAATGGATAAAAAGCTCAAAGGCTTTGCAATGGATGAAGCAGTGCTCACTGCTCCGGAAACCAGAAGCTCATCACCTGTACGAATTCTTCGTGATGAATTCTATCAGACAAATATCCGTGGGCTTTATCCTTGTGGTGAGGGTGCAGGATATGCAGGCGGAATTGTTTCTGCTGCTGTTGACGGCGTTAAATGTGCAGAAGCTGTTTTATCCGACGAAACTTAACATATTTTCCAATAAATGTAATAAAACTGTAATTTGAACTTTATAGTTATATGTGATATATTAGAAAGCAAAGGAGGAAGAGCAATATGAATATCGATAATTTGTGTATGAATTGTATGAGTGACCTTAATGGCGAAGTGCAATGTCCGAATTGTGGATACATTGCTGATTCACCTCAGTTTTCACCTGATTTACCTTTAAAAACCGTTGTTGGTGAAAAGTATATTATCGGTTGTGTCATTTCCTCTGATAATGAGGGTTCTCTTTATATGTCCTACGATGCGGAACGTGAAATTCCTGTTCTTGTAAGAGAATTCTTCCCTGTAAACTTTTGTGAACGACAGGAAGATGGTATTCAGGTAACTGTTTCTAAAGATTTTGAAGAAAGTTATTATACTTATTTAGGTCAGTTTAAAGAATTGTGGACTAATCTTGCAATGATTAGAGGATTTTCTGCTCATGTTCCTGTTTTGGATGTTGTGGAAGAAAACAATACGGTTTATGCTGTCAGTGAGTATGTGGAAAGCATTACTTTAAGAGATTTCCTCCTGAGAAGTAAGACGGGATATCTTAACTGGGAAAAGGCAAATCAGCTTTTTATGCCTGTTCTGACTTTACTTTCAACTTTGCATAGAAGTGGAATTGTTCATTATGGTATAAGCCCTGATAACCTGATGATTAGTCGTGACGGAAAACTACGCTTAACAGGTTTTTCTGTTGCAGATGCAAGATTATCCGGAACTCATTTTATTCCACAATTTTATGATGGTTATACTCCTGTTGAACAGTATGGACATGAACTCGAAACGGGATATAAGTCCGACGTATATTCGTTCTGTGCAGTTTTATACAGGTCGTTGGTAGGAAGTGTGCCACAGGATGCACTTTCTCGTTCAAAAAATGACCAGTTAATTATTCCTGCAAGATATGCTGAGATGATTCCTGCTTATGTAATCAATGCATTGATGAATGGTTTGCAGATTGACCCGCAGGACCGTACAAAGGACATAGAAACTTTACGTGATGAGCTTTCAGCAACTCCTTCAAGTGTGATGTCATCTTATTCAGGAGTGAGTATTCAACCTGAGGATAAGAAAACACCTGAGGTAGTGTATATTGAAGAGGATTCACCAAGTAGTACAGCTTTTAAAACCTTTATTATTATTTTAGTAGTAGGTCTTTTGATTTTCGGTGGTTTCATTGCTTATGAGTTTATCTCCAACCGTCAGGCAGAAACTCCTGTTGAAGAGTCAACAACTGTGTCAAATCCTGTTGTTGTTCCTGATTTTGTGAATTGGCCATACAAGGAAATTGTTTCTAATCCGGTACAGAATAAACGCTTTACAATTAAGGTGGTTTATGATTATAGCAGTGAAATCGAAAAGGGCTATATTATTTCTCAAAGCCTCGCAGCTGGTGCAGAGGTGCAAGAAGGCACAGAAATTACTCTTGTAGTAAGTAAAGGACCTGAATATGTTGTAATTCCAAGGGTTATTGGTGAGGTAGAGGAAATAGCCAAGTCTAAGCTGGAGGAATTGGGATTTGTAGTTACTGTTGAAACAAAAACAAATCTTGGTGACAATGAGGCAGGTACAGTTGCTGAAATTGCACCTGGTGAGGGAACAAGTCATATTAAAGGTTCAGCCGTTACAATCTATATCTGGGAAGAAAAAGAATTTACGTTAATTCCGGATGATGTTTTAAGTGACAACTTATTTGAAGATTTGTTTAATAACTTTTTCTAAATTAAAAGAGACACCTTCTTTGCTGACGCCACATAAGGCAGTAATTTCAAAATACTAACTTATGGGCGTTGCAAGGTAAGAAAATCAGAGAGAAGTTTCGGCTTCTTTCTTTTTTCTTATATTTGCACATTCGACAAAACCTCCTTTAATTTGTACAATGAAAGCACAAAATTAAAAGGAGGACTTTTTATGTCAAACAAAAATTCTATCAGCTATCGCAATGTTGGTGATTATCTCATCCCAAATCTCATCTTACCACCCGAAGAAGCAAATATTAAGATTGGTAAATGGGGTATGTTACATAAGGATTATCTTGAAAAACATAACCATGTATTTTTCAACTTGTTGCTTACCCAAGGCAAACTTTATCAGTATTGTGCTGAGGTGGAAAATCAAGCACAGGATATGTTTAATACTCTCGTAGAACAGATGAAAGAGACTGAAGGTGTAACCGAACAACTGAAAGAAGAAAATCAGTTGGAATGGGTGTGCCGTATGCAGAACATTAATGCAAGGGTTAGAAAAATTATTAATAACGAAATTATATTTAAATAAAAATATTTCGATATGGTTAAAGTTTGAATCGGACTCCAAATTTTATAACTAAAGAAAAACCAAATAAAAAGTACAATTCCGTCTTCTGCATTTGTAAAAACAGAAGGCGGAATTAAGTGCTGCAGGAAATATTGGTGCAGACAGTTCTTGAAATCATTATGTTGAGCAGATTATGCGGAATGTCCTGAATTCAAATGGCTTATATGTGATTTCTCCGGAACATTCTCCGATATACTCTTCAAGGGGTGAAACCTCAGTGATTTTTGCGTCGTGTGTAACATTCATAACAGTTTTTCCGGGAATACCGTAAGGCTCATAAACACGCACGATATATCCGTTGCCGTCTTCAGCAGGCTTGATACAATCAACGATAAGACCTTCATTTGAAAGAGTAACAACAGGCTTTTCATTACTTTCGCCTTCAAACACAACAAAAGGAGAATTGAAAAGATATGCTTCCTGAGCAACCTTACCTGCCGATAAACCACCCATATGAGGATAGATTGAATATGCAAAATCGTGTTCACCTGTATCACGGAAGCGTGTAGGATTGTCAACGTTGCGCATAAGAGTTATAGTCATATCGTTGTCAATAACATTGTGACCGTATTTGCAGTCGTTGATAATTGCAACACCGTAAACATCATCTGACAAATCTGTGAAACGGTGAGCAGCAAATTCGTGCTTCCATTTTTCGGCAGGTGTGTTCGGATGGGTGTTACGTTTTGTAATGCCGTAAGCAATTTCGTAGCTTGCATGAGCAGAAACCACATTTACAGGGAAAGATGCCTGAAGAATTTTATATTTTTCCTGCCAATCAACGTGAGAAACTACGTCAACCCTTGTAATGTTTGCATACGCAATAATATCCTGAGTAAGAACGGTGTTGTTATGCTTTTTAGTAACCCTTACCGTCACACGCTCGTCATTTATATCAACAAGCGTAATTTCATTCTGCCAATTCATATCAACAGGACGCATTTTGTATCCGTCATCAATATTCCATGCATCCTCATGCTCGGGACCGTCCTTATATGTAACAAGGTTGTTAAGGTTGTCACCGACAAACCTATCTGCACGCTTGTCATAGAAATCGCCGAGAGTACCGTCCTCACGGATAATGAATGTAAAGAAGGGCGTTTCAATGCTGATTTTTC
>CALBQZ010000096.1 GCA_937899735.1 uncultured Clostridia bacterium
TTTATATATAAGTCTGCAACATAATATTCAGGAGTTTCCAGATTTATTAAGTGACTGTATGTACCTCCACCTCCGCCACCTGTTAAGGTGATTGAATTACCCCAGTCATAATCTGTGCTTCTGACAGCAAAACTCGTTCCATCTGTGCTTGAGGATGATGTATCTAAAGAACCTTTAGCAGGAGTCAGCTCATCAGGTCTTTCCTGACCCGGATAAACGGATGCAACGGAAATACCGATTCTGTTAATTAAATCTCTTTCTTCCTGTGTACCAAGATGAGTGAAATTGGTTTCCTGACTGTCGTATGCTTCACTGAATTCAGCATCAGGGATAGGCACACTGTTGAATGTCCATGATGGTCCGTATAATGATGAAAAAGCACTGTTATTTGTAGTTTCTGTTTGGTTGTCAATTACATATATAGTTTGGAAAGTAATATCGACTTTATAATCAGACACGGTATCTGTATAAGTAATTGCAGGAAGGTCAAGACAACCGTATCTGCCTAAATTTCGGTCGGTGCATGTGTAAGCAAAGTCACTTAACGGAGTAACAACCCAACGACCGTTTTCTTTATAAACACGGATGTTCTGATGTGCGAGATAATATTTTCCTTCTACCCATTCATAACCGTCAGGTGTATTAACAAGCTTCATTACAAGAAGCCCTTCATATACATCTTTCTGTGGCATTTCAAGATTAAATATATAGTAATTGGAGCTTTCAGCTGAACCTGAAAGTCCTGACTCCCATTTGATGTCTGTAGATTCACTAAGTCCAACTTGCATATCTTCGGGTGCACACATTATTCTGTAATTTATGCTCTCCATCTTCACAGCCTTTGCATAAGTGTCAAATGCACCTGCATAAGTTGTACAATATGAACTTTTTGCCTTTGCAAATGACCATTTATCAGTTTTTTGTGAATCGGGAATATCCGTTGCCTGAACACCTACCATAAGAGAAAAGGTGAGTACGATAACAACACAAACGGAGACAAGACTCATTCCGACAGGATATTTTTTGAATCTTGCAATAGCTTCAATTCGTTCACGGATGTTTTTACCACCGTTATTTATACAAGTGCTACCGGGTGTTTTTGCAAATCGTTCATTTGACATTGAAAGGAGAATTTGTCCGTAATTTCTGATTTCTTCGCCCTCAAGCTGTTCAAGTACAAACTGGTCACAACGAGATTCCATATCATTAATCGCACGGTTGGCACAGTAGTTTATAAGCGGATTGCACCAATGAAGACAACGTAAAAAGCATATTATGATACTCCATAATGTGTCCTTGTTTTTCAAGTGAAAAAGTTCGTGAAGAATTACTTTTTCATCAGGCATATTTTCAGGAACAACAAGTATAGGTTGGATAATTCCGCATACGAAAGCACTTGGAAGACCTTCAACTATAACAATCTTACAAGGCTTGATTTTATGCTTGTCTGCAATAGTATTAACTGTTGAAATCAGTTCAATAGAAGGTTCGTTACCTTTGCGTAATACAAGGCGAAGTTTTAGGTAAGAAATAAGATATATAAGAAGATTTAAAACCACACCTGCAACATAAACAGCGAAAATCCATTCAGCCAATGTGTTCGGAACATCTTTTATTATCGGAATTGGGAACAACACTCTTGTAAAACTGTAATCTTTCATAAGAATTTTTAAGAATTCAATGATAGTCTGCCAATTAAATAGTGTGAATCTGCTGAATATTCCTGCAGGGAATAAAATCATAATTCCAAGAACACTCCATACGGCAAAATGCCATTTCGGAGGCAGTTTGTCTTTTAAAAGTGATTTTACTACCAAAAGCAATACTGCAACACCTGAAACGGTAAGAGTCTGTAAAAGAAATCCCCAAATATCAAACATAATTTACACCTCCATATCGTCAAGAATCTTGCGTAGGTTTTCAATTTCCTCCTGTGAAATGCGTTCTTCCTTTAAAAATGCTGCGATTAAATCTCCTGTTGAACCGCT
>CALBQZ010000097.1 GCA_937899735.1 uncultured Clostridia bacterium
TTTACCTTTAAATTCAATTTTATCAGTATCTTTCACTGCATATCCTGCTTTTGTTTCCTTTTGACCATTAACAAAAATTTCACCAGACATTATAATTGCAGATGCTTTAGAACGAGTTTCGGCAATACCTAAGTCAACCAAAACCATATCAAGTCTCTTTTTCTCAGCCATTAGATTTCTCCATAATTCTTTTTACAATGCTTTCTGTATCTAATTCATATTTCTTCATTAACGAAGAAACTGACGCATGTGGTACAAATTCATCATTAATGGCAATATGATTGTAAGAATTCTTAAATCCGTTTGTAAGTAATAAATCAGAAAATGATTCACCAACACCACCTGATTTAACAGTTTCTTCATAAAAATATACAGATTTATAGTTCTTTGCAATAGAAACTGTTT
Organism: uncultured Clostridia bacterium; assembly: GCA_937899735.1. Classification (GTDB taxonomy): domain Bacteria; phylum Bacillota; class Clostridia; order Oscillospirales; family Acutalibacteraceae; genus Fimenecus. The sequence continues at coordinate 406 of CALBQZ010000097.1, forward strand.
CGCTGTGTATTGGTTTTATTTTATTAAGAATAAGTACTGATGCATTTATACCATTTTTCTTCATTATTTCAACAGCATTTATTACATTTACACTGATTCTTCCATAAGTTATAAGTAAAATATCATTTCCGTTTTCAAAATAATCATAATCATTATTTGAAATACTGTATCCTTCAGGTAAAGCAAATTCGCTACCACGAGGATATCTTATAACAGTAAGATTTTTTGCATTTTCAACCGCATTTTCCATATCAAACGCAAGTCTTTTATATGTGAATGGTGAATATATAGAAATATTTGGAATGCTATTCAGATATGATACATCAAAAACACCCTGATGTGTTACACCATCTTCACCAACAAAACCTGCTCTATCAAGCCCAATAATCAGTTTTTGATTTTGTAATGCACCATCATGAATAAGCTGGTCATATGCTCTTTGTAAGAATGTTGAATAAACAGCAAAGACAGGAATCATCCCACCTTTTGCAAGTCCTGATGCAAATGTAACTGCATGTTGTTCAGCAATTCCAACATCGTAAAAACGATTATTATATTTTTCTGAAAACTCTTTCAATCCTGTTCCAAGGGACATTGCAGCAGTTATTGCACAGATTTTTTCATTGGTTTCAGCTAGTTGGCAAAGCTTTTTCCCAAACTCGTTAGAAAAGTTTGTAGATGATTCAGCGTAATCACCATTATCAACATTAAAGCATGAAACACCATGATACTTACTTGGTGACTGTTCAGCAAAATTATATCCCTTACCCTTAACAGTACTTATATGCAATAAAACAGGTTCATGAGCAAGTTTTGCAGAATCAAAAGCTTCACAAAGATGTTCAAGATTATGTCCATCAATTGGACCCATATAGTTAAAACCTAAATCTTCAAAGAATGTACTTTCATACATTGAATTTTTGATATCAGTTTTAATTCTTGAAACAAAATCTGCAATTTTTTTGCCTATTAACGGAATCTTGTTTAATACTCTTTCCGTTCTTGCTTTTAACTTATTATATTCAGGTTTAGCACGGACAACAGCAAGATATCTTGCCATTGAGCCAACATTCTCCGAAATAGACATTTCATTATCGTTCAATACAATAATGAGTCTTGTTCCTGAACGACCAGCATTATTAAGTGCCTCATAAGCCATACCACCTGTTAAAGCTCCATCGCCAATTACTGCAACAGTATAATCCTTTTTCCTCTGACACTTATTAGCTTCTGCTATACCAAGTGCAGCAGAAATCGAAGTACTTGAGTGTCCACTATAAAATATATCATGTTCGCTTTCATTTGGTGCACAAAAGCCTGAAATTCCGTTCTCAGTTCTCAAGGTATGAAAATCATCAAATCTACCTGTAAGGATTTTATGCGTATATATCTGATGTCCAACGTCCCAAACAAATTTATCATCAGGTGAATTGAAACATTTGTGCATAGCAATGGAGAGCTCCACTACGCCGAGATTCGAAGAGAGATGTCCACCTGTTTTAGAAACAGAGTGAACCATAAAATCACGAATCTCAGCAGCTAAAACTTCAAGTTCACTAATATTAAGTTTTTTCAATTCTGGTAATGAATTAATTTTACCTAAAAACTTAAAATTATCCACAATATAATCTCCAATCAATTAGTTCTGCCTACAAGCATATACGAAATATTAATAAGTGTTTCATTGTCATTAAATACAGTTAAAGCAGAAATTGCTTTTTCTGTATATTCTTCAACTAATTCTTTTGATTTATCAAGGCCAAAATATTTTACAATCGTTGATTTATCATTCTTTTCATCACTGCCAACAGGTTTGCCTAATGATACAGAGTCACCTTCGATATCGAGGATATCATCCTTAATCTGAAATGCTATTCCAAGATTCTCAGCATATTCAACAGCAGCATTTATATAATCCTCGCTGCATTCGTTAGATGAGAGACAACCTAAGACACAAGCAGCTTTAATCAAACCACATGTTTTTAATGAATACATCTTTAAAATCTCTTCAACAGTTGGTTTATATTCTTCAAACTGTAAATCTAAAACTTGTCCACCTACCATGCCGTTTATACCTGCATATGATGACAGATACGACACCGCATTCACAATATTCTCTGATGAAACACTTTTTGTATTTGATATTGTTGTAAAAGCCTCAGTTAATAATGCATCGCCTGCTAATAAAGCATTGTCTTCACCATATGCAATATGACAAGATGGTTTACCTCTTCTCATATCATCATCATCCATACAAGGTAAATCATCATGAATAAGTGAGTAAGTATGAATCATTTCAACTGCACATCCAAAATCAAGTGCAGACGATATATTACCATTACATGCCTTGGAAAATTCTATAGCTAAAATCGGTCTGATTCTTTTTCCACCATTTTTGATACTATATTGCATTGCATCCAAAACTTTAGTGGACATATTCTGTGAAAGTAATTCACTTAATCGGTTTGATACAATATCTGCTTGATTCTTAACATACAGAGCTATATCAGTCATTATAGTTTACCTCGTTTATATCGATAATTTTCTGTTTTGCACTATTAAGCTTTTGAATACAAATTTCAGAAAGTTTAACTCCCTCTTCATATAATTTCATTGATTCTTCAAGAGAAATACTACCGTCTTCTAACTTAGCAACAATCTCTTCAAGACGTTTTTCAGCTTGTTCATATGTAATTTTCATAACTACACCTCTATAATTTTTGCCTTTACTTCACCGTCTGCAAGTCGAATCGACACAACATCATCAATTGACAAGCTTTTTGAATTATTTATAAGCGAATCCTCTTTTTTTACAATTGAATATCCTCTTGAAAGAACCTTTAATGGACTTAGCGAATCTAGTTTTGAATAAAGTGAATAAAATGATGATGTATAACTTGCTAACATATCTTTGTATGATTCATTAATCCTTGAGTTCAATATATCAAGATACAATTCACAATTTTCAATAATTTTTTCAGGATTCCTTAATACTGGTGAATTTTTATATGATTCAATTTTTCGATATCTATCATTTAAACTATTTTCAATGTGATAATCAAGAGTATTTCTTAATGACACTATATAATTCTTTTGTTCTGTAATATCGGGTACAGCCAACTCGGCAGCAACAGATGGCGTAGGAGCTCTTAAATCTGCAACAAAATCACAAATCGTGAAATCAGTTTCATGACCAACCCCTGAAATGATCGGTATTCTTGAATTATATATTGCATATGCCAAACTTTCGTCATTGAAAGGCCATAAATCTTCTGTCGAGCCACCACCACGAGCAATTATAATTGTATCAACATTTGTCTTGTTGAGTTTTTCAATTGCTTTAATTACTGATGATGCAGCATTTTCACCTTGAACTTGGACACCAGCAAAAACAATTTCTGCTAATGGGAATCTTCTGTTCAAAACATTTAATACATCCTGTACCGCAGCGCCTGTTGGAGATGAAATGACACCTATTCGGGTTGGAATTCTCGGTATTGTCATTTTATGTTGTGAATCAAATAACCCTTCTTTTGAAAGCTTTTCTTTAAGCTGTTCGAAAGCAAGTGCCAATGAGCCTATTCCATCAGGTTGCATATCATCGATGTACAACTGATATTTTCCATCACGTTCGTAAATTGATACTCTTCCTCTGATAATTACGGACATACCATTTTCAGGTCTGAATTTCAACCTAGACGCATTACCTGCAAACATCACTGCACTTATTATCGATTGACTGTCTTTTACACTCATATATAGATGACCACTTCGGTAATGGTCAACAAAATTTGAAATTTCACCCACAACAAAAACATTATTGAGATTAATATCATTCTCAATAATTGATTTAGCATACTGATTTAGTTGTGTAACAGTCAATATAATGGGATTCTGCATTTTTATTTCCTTTTATCACAAATTGAAGCAAGAATTGCTATTCCACAAGCATTATCGGATGAATAATATGGCTCAGCAAAATACGAATTGTATTTTTTTTGTAGTTTATCACGAATGATAGAATTTGACATTACACCACCTGAAAATACAATTGGTAAATTACCGTTTTTTTTAATCAATTCATTAACAGTATCATCAATTGCTGAATAAATATAATTCAGACAATACAATGAAATATCTTCTGGTTTTTCACCATCATCAAGCATTTTCTTGCACTTATTCTCTACACCTGACAAACTGAATTTACCATCTCTACGAAAAACTTTAATTTTACTAAAATCTTTTTCACTCTTTAATGCAAGTTTTTCAAGTTCGGGTCCGCACGGAAAAGATAGTCCAAGAGAAACACCTACCCTATCAACTGCTTGTCCTGCTTTTAAATCAAGCGAATCTGACACAACTGTAGTTTTATAGTATTTCTCAGTAGGTTCAACTAAAAGCGCCTGTGATGTTCCACCAGAAATATGAAAAGCTAAAAATTTACCACTTATAAGGTCCATTGTATTTGCTGAAAATAAAGCAGCCATAATATGACCGTCTTGATGAGAATACTTATACAACGGTATATTCATTGCCTCTGATAATGAAACAGCAACTGATACACCTGCTAAAAAACACGGCATATATGATTTATCTTCGTTGCATGGCTTAACAGAAACACCTATGCTGTTTATATTGTATTTATTTCCATCAAACAATTCTGTGATTAGTTCAGGTAATTGTACAGTATGGTGGAATACAGCATCACTTTGTCGAATTCCTTTTTCGCCAGGTTTTACAGGCAGAAGTTTCTTTTTACTGATAATCTCTTTAGTTTCGCAATTATATAGGGCTAAAGATGTTGTATAATTACTTGTATCAATACCAAGATAATAACTCATTCTGCAACATTCTCTCTTACGTATTTACCAAGAACACCGTTGATAAAAGATGCGTCTTCCTGTGATGAGAATTTCTTTGCAAGTTCAACAGCCTCGTTTATTGAAACACCATTAGGAATTGATGGTACATAAAGAATTTCGCAAAGGGCAAGACGCATTATTGCAAGAGAAACTTTTGGTAATCTTTCAACCTTCCAGCCAACTGAGTGTTCATTGATGATTGTATCGATTTCTTCACAATGTTCATATGTTAATTGTGCAAGAGAAAACGCAAATGTATTTTCTTCAATAAGACGTGCTTCAACTGCATTGTTAACAATTTCTTCAACAGATAATTCATCATTAAAAATCTTTTCAAAGACAAGTGTAAACGCGAGTTCTCTTTCTTCCTTACGAGTCATAATATCCTCCTAAAACAAACACTCCCCGCCGAAAAATGACAGGGAGTGTTTTTCATTTTTCTGCGGTACGAATGTAAATACATAATATTTTCATTAATTATACCACCGAATTCATGATAATTCAATAGAAAATGTATATACAGTCAATCAAATTCCACAATTAGAATTTGCTCGGGACTTAATTTTGTCTTTGATAATACTATGTTTTTCACTTTTATAACGGCGTCATTAGTAATTGAATCCTTTGGTAGTATGATTTCAATACTATCATCACTCAATGTAACAAGACACTCTGTTTTAAGCTGTGATTTTATAATATTCTCAATATCAACCTCGAGTTTTAATTGGTCAGATAGTTTTAATAGTTTTTCGCGAGCTAGTGCTACGGTTTCATCCGTCGAGTTACTATTATTGATTATTTCATTCAAGTTTTCTTTTGCAGCATCGTGTGCTTTTTTTCGATTCATTTCTGCTTTATTGAAATAATCCTCTGTGCTATATGTCACCGCCCCTGAATTAACGTATTGTGCATCACCTAAATTTACCTTTTCTGTTAACTCAGGATCATTTGTATTTTGTCTAGGATTAGTGTAATACCAATTAACAAAAACTGATAACCCTAACGCACCTAGCATTGTAAAAATGAGTATTTGTTTTTTCCCAATTATTCTACTTTTCATTTTTTATCCTCCTTATACGATAGTTTTGAAATTGATATTCTTGATGTATTTATATTTAGCAACGCACCTACTGCTGAATAAATTGCCTGCTGAACTTCTGTTTTATCTCCACCTTCACATGATACAGCTACTCCCCGAATTTTTGGTTCAATGGTTTTAATTAGAAGACCTGAATTATTATTGTTATTCTTTATAATAACATAGTTGTTTTCCAATGTGTTGTCATCGTTTTGTTCGTTGCTTTTCTTAACCTCTTTTCCATCCTTTGCGTAAATATATTCTGTTGTTTCTGATAATGTAATTATAACTTCCGTTCTACCAGCACCGTCAATATTCTCTATAAATGATTCAATTTTGTCTTCAAGTTGAGAACAATATTCATCATTAGATATTTCATTAACTATCTCTTTCTCATCCTTGTTATTTAAATCCATTTCAGAAAAAAAGATGCAAACAATACCAATTACACCCGCAAAAAGTACACATAAAGTTTTTTTATCTAAGTTTATTCCTTTTATGTATTCTTTAAGTACTTTCAAGTTACAGTTACCTCAAAACCCAGTTTATTTTTAATCGCATTTTCTGTTTCAACAATTCTTGATTTATCATTTATATTTACAAACAATGAGTTTATTAACAGATTCCCATCCTCATCAGTATATGAATCTATATCTACTGATATAACTTCAACTCCCATTTCTTTACAAAGGCTTTTAATTGATTCGTTAACTAATTTTTCATAACCGTCTCGATAATTAAAATCAAATGATATTTCACATTCTATATCATCGTTGTTAAAGAATTCGTTGTCCGAATTCACAAACGGCAAGAACATATACAGCAATATAAAAAGAGAGAAGAAAATATTTGTTGTTTTTTTTAGTTTAGATTTTGAAACCAGTAATCTACATAGAGATGTAATTGCTGATGCCCCACAAACTGATAGTATCCATAATTTAAAAGTATCCATAATTATTTTCCCATTACGATTATTATTCCTGTGGAAACAACCAAGAGAAACGTTATAAAAAACAATACAATATTCATCAAAGATATTGTTGACGAAAAGTATTCAAACACATCCGTTAAACCTTTATTTCCAAACATTGTAGAAATAATTGAACAAAGCCCAATAACAAAATACCATATTAACATTTCAATCATAATCGGGAGATTTATAAGAATAATAACTGCTATTACAAATACTCCCAATGTATTTTTCATAATTACGAAACTACTGATAACTGATGAAATTGCATCCCCTACTCCTGAGCCGACTATTGGTACAAATGTGCCTGAAACAAACCGTATGCCCTTAATTACAAGACTATCTGATGAGTAAGATAAAATACTTTGAGTTGTCAATAAACCTGTAAAAATCGTTGAAAACAAAGACAGAATAATAACAATAAAGCGTCTGATTGTATTTAATATTTTGTCATAATATTTTTCATATGAAACGGAAGAAAGAATACCAAACGACAACATTCCACTAAAGACAGGTACAATTATTTTGTCTGCTATATTACTGATAAACGCAGAAAAAAATATCGAAAAAGAATTATATGTTAAAGCTAATGTAGGATTTCTTGATGCAATAATTATTGAAGTCATAACTGGTAAATATGTATTTATAAATATTGCAGATGTCCTTATACCAGTAATTACATCTGTTAATATCCTACTAATTGGCTCAATAATAAATGATAGACACATTAATATGGAAACTGTATTGATAATGTCTATTAGATTATTAGATTCTTTAAGGAATGCTGAACTAATAGACGAAATAAGAATAACTAATATAATTTTAATAAGTCCTGGTAATATAATCTGTGTTTCTTCAGTAATTAAATTTATTAAAAACCTAATAACTCTTGTTGGTGTAACTTCAAAAAGACTATTAAGACTTATTTCATTTATACCTAATTCTTCAAGATATTTCAAAGTTTGTGAATCAACTTGATTCCATAGCTCACTGTAATCGTCAGCATATGAAGTTATAATGAACAAAAATAAAAAGATAAATGTGAGAATTATTATATTAAGACATTTTTTCATACTACGTAATAAATTTTAAACAAAATATAATCAAAGAATTTAATATGGGCATAGTCATAAACAAAATAATAAATTTTGAGATTAAAAGGATTATATTTGCTACCGACACCTCACCCACATCAATCAGTGTATCCGAAGCTACATCAGCCACTATTGCTGTAGCAATTATTTTTAGTAGAAGCGAAATATGTTCAGATTGAATATTAAATACGGTAAATATAGTTAATAATTCACTAATAAAATTACTGATGTAATCAATAATTAGTGAAAAACAAAGTATAACTACAAAAACTCGCAGTAAAAATACAAACTCTGCTCTATATGACTTTAATAACAATGATAATATAGCGAAAATAAAAGCTAAAATAACTACTTTTGTTATTATATTCATAAATTGAAAATTAAGCTGACTTCGTCGAAGATTGAAACAACCTGTGGTATGAGCATTGCAATAATAACAATAATTCCTGTAAGGACAGTAAGTGTTGCAAACTCCTCTCTACCGGTTTTTGACAACATTTGTTGTAATATTGCAACAATCAGTCCAATCCCTGCAATTTTAAAAAGAAATACTATGTCCATAAATACTCCATTATGCAATTATAATAGCAACAAAAAGACTAATTCCAATTATAATTGTTGATACACTTTTACATTTATCCATTTCTTTATCCTCAAGGTTTCTATATTTATTTTTAAAAAACTCTTTATATACCTTACAATTCATTATCTGACCATCCAAGTCAGATTTTCCCAACATAGACAAAAATGCTTTTATGTTTTCTTTGTCTTTTTCATCCAATAGTTTCAATGAATCTATACACAAATAAACATTTTTGTTACATACGTAATCATTTATATTCTTATTTATATTAGATTCAATGACTGATAGAAAGGATAATTCGTTATATAAATCATTTTGAACCAAGTTATGTATAATTTCATCAACAGATGAGTTTCTATAACTTAAAAGAATCTCAATATTATCAATTACTAAAAAGCATTGCTTCACAGCTTGTGTATGTCTTTTAATTTGCTTTACGCAAATCAAAACTATCACCGTACATATTATAAGAATTATCGTTGTTACCATCTTTCATCTCAGAACAATCATAAATTTTTGACACTTTGCCTGGTTGATTACATCCAACCAGAAAAACTGCTTTCTTAAAATTATTTTCAATAAACAGTTTCTTGTATACTTCTCTGCTTTTAAATTCTTCCAAAGAAGATGCGTGTGCCGTCAAAACAAACTTTATACCGGAATTTAAACCATTAACGATTTCATTAAGTTCGCAACTTTGACCAATTTCATCACAAACAATAATATCAGGCGATAATGTTCTTGTAGCAATTTCAATTCCATATGCCTTTGGATACCCTGATAGAATATCTGTATTCGGTCCGATAAATTTTAAGTTGCTTTTAGTTGGGAAAATCTCTTTTCTCTCATCAACAACACTAACTTTATAATACTTACCCAATCTTCCAGAAGATAATTGATAAACAATATCCTTTATCATAGTCGTTTTACCTGACGAAGGTGAACCTATAATCAATAAATTTTCAATACTGTTTTTAAAAACAGTATTCATGATATCTTCTGAAGCTCCAATAATGTTTCTTGGTATTCTTATGTTGATAGCATTAATTTCTTTAACACCCTTAACTTTATTCTTTTCATATACTGCTGTACCACACAGACCAACCCTTGAACCGTTGGGAAGAGTAACATATCCGTTTAATAAGTCCTCATAGTGGCTATGCATAGAATACCCGCACATTTTATTTACAGTATCAGTTATTTCATTTTTATAAGCATATACACAGTTTGACGATAAAATATAGCTTGTTTTACCAGATGATGTAAGGAAGCTACTTCCAGAGCTTGAAACTATCACAACAGGCTGTTCAGCACGTATTCGTATTTCCTGAGTATCATTAATTATTTCTTCATTTAATCTAAGTAAATACATCTGTAACCTGGGTGATACAAACGAGACAATATAGTTAAAATCCTTAATTAAATTTTCCATTTTTTCACCTCATTAATGAATATGATTACTTGTCCTTTGATATTACAAAACTTTCTTGAAATGATAATTGTGTTATGATATAATTTGTAAAAAATTAGCTGAAAGGTGTAAGCAATGAAGAATAGTTTAAATAAGATAATAAATTCTAATAGATACATTATTTTTTCAGGACTATCGGCATTTTTTGTCATTACAGTAGTCTATTTTTGTTTTTCAATTATTCCATTTGGTGATGGTATTGTTTATCGTATGGATTTATATCATCAATATGGTCCTTTATTCACGGAATTATATGACAGGATTACATCAGGAGAATCATTACTATATTCATGGAATTCTGGCACAGGAAGTTCATTTATTGGTAATTTCTTTAATTATTTATCAAGTCCTATTTCAATCATTATCTTGTTTTTTGGACACAAAGGTACCTTTGAAGCTGTTGCAGCTATGATTGCAATTAAGTCAGTACTTAGCTCTATGGCAATGGCTTATTATTTAAAAAAATCTCAAAAATCGGATGGTCCTATTTTAATTGCATTTGGTATTATGTATGCCTTTAGTGGGTATTTTATTGCATACTACTGGAATGTAATGTGGATTGATGCAATGTATCTTTTACCATTTATTATATTGGGCATTGAACAAATAATTAATTCCGGTAAATGTAAAACATATATTTTAGCTCTTGCTTTATCTATTTTTTCAAACTATTATATTGGATTTATGCTTTGCATTTTTTCATGTGTTTATTTCTTGTATTACTACTATTGTTCCCTTGATAATTTTGATAAAAGACATAAAATTCTCAAATACAAAGAAGATAAAGGTAATAAAATTCAAAATTCATTCTTCTTAAACAGTGGCATTCGATTTGCATTATCGTCATTTGCAGCTGCACTTATTCTATGTGGAATGTTAATCCCTGTTGCATATGTATTAAGTTCATCTTCTGCAACATCAAGTGATTTTCCTGATAAAGCCTCAAGTTATTTTAATTTTGTTGAGTTTTTATCAAATCACCTTGCAAGTCTCGAACCAACTATTCGCAGTAGTGGTGAAGATGTTTTACCAAATGTATATTGTGGATTGCTTACAATTATACTTATACCTATTTTCTTATTGTCAAAGAAAATATCAGCAAAGGAAAAGGTTGCCTCTGTTGCTTTGTTGACTTTTATGTATTTCAGCTTTAATGTCAACATCTTCAACTTCATCTGGCATGGATTGCATTATCCAAACGATTTACCATATCGTCAATCTTTTATGTACAGCTTTATACTGGTCGTAATGGCTCATAAAGCATTCAAGCATATTCAAGATTTCAAGAAAAGTCATTTTATTGTTATCGGTGCAGTACTTATAGCATTTATTGTTGCCGTTCAAAAAATTGACTCTGAAAAAATAACACTCGGCACAACTGTACTAAGCATCGTTTTTGTTATACTGTTGACTATTGTTTTAATTTTGTATAGCAACAAAAAAAGTCAGACATATGCATTAACGATTCTTTTGGTTTGTTCAGTCTTAGCCGAATGTATCACATGCAGTACAAATCATTATGTAGCAAATCAAAAGAAATCACCTTTTGTAGCTGATTATAATGACTTTAAGAGTATCCAACAGCAAATTGGTGATATGGAAAATGATTTGTTCTATAGGGAAGAATTGTCATATTTGAGAACAAGAATGGACCCATGTTGGTATGATTACAACGGTGTTTCTGTTTTTTCATCTATGGCTTATGAAAAAGTTGCTAATTTCCAAAAAGCAATTGGTCTTTATGGTAATAAAATAAACAGTTTCACATACAACCCTAACTCCCCTGTTTACAATTCAATGTTTTCTATAAAATATATTTATGACAGAAAAGATTTAGTTAGTGAAAATTCTTATTATAAACAAATTACTGAGAACACATCTTACAACGTGTATGAAAACAAATATCACTTAAGTCTTGCATACCCTGTCTTTGCTGATATAGCTAATTGGAGTGCATACGACTACGCTAATCCGGTAGAAGCTCAAGAAGAGTATTTTTATGTTGCTACTGGTGTAAATGATATTTACAATAATGATTTTAGTTATAATTTAGAATATAATAACTTAAGTGAAATCGGACTATATGATAAAGCCATAGGAAATTTCTCAGTGTCTAAAATTGATGAGAATAACGAAGCCAAACTCTCTGTTGAAATAACGTCCTCCAAGAATAGTAATATTTATATATATCTACATTCAAGAAACCTTGACGAAGTTAGCGTCAAATCAGATGTTATCTCCACAAAAATGGATGTTAAGGATGGTTATATTCTTGATTTAGGCAAATACAATATCGGCGATAAGATTAATATTGAAATGCCCTTAAAGGAAGATGAAAAATCTGCAAATATTGAATTCATCGTCTTCACAATTGATGAAGAAAAGTTTATTCAAGGATATGAAAAACTCAAATCAGGTCAACTTGAAATATCAGAATTCACGGATACTAAAATCAGCGGTACTTTTGAGGCTGATGATAATGAGATTCTTTACACATCGATACCTTATGATAAGGGATGGAAAATCACAATAGATGGTGAAGAAGTTTCAAAGGATAATATCATCTCAATATCTGATGCTTTGATTGGTGTTAAAGTAGGTAGTGGGAAACACATCATTACACTTGAATATTCTATCCCATATATGAACGTTGCTTGCGCGATATCAATTGTGTTTACTTTGGCCCTCGTTCTTGCATATATAATGTATCTAAGAAAGATGTTTATATTTAAGAATTTAAAAGATAATCTTTGGATTAAATCTGAAGGTGAATTACCTGAACCAGTCGTTGAAGATATCATTGAAATTAATGAAGTATCTGATTGCAATATTCAGGATGACACACCAACTGAATAAAAAATAAGGCTCTGTATGTGCATACAGAGCCTTTATTATATGTTATTTATATTTCTATATTTTTCTTCAAACAGTTTTCTATTTATTAAAAGAATATTAATTTCATCTCTAAACTTATTATAATCTTCATCAATTAAAAAATGTTTTGCATAACCATTGCTGCCATATTTTTCATGGGTATGTTGATATGCACGACTTATCATTTCATCAAAAGAGCAATCAGGAAAATGCTTTAATGTATATTGATGTGTCCTTTTTAAAAATTCATCAATATCAACGGAACGGTCTGCAGAAGAAACAATTTTTCCATAATCACTTCGCGGTGTATGATTTGACGATGCTCTATGGTCTTCAATAGCCTCTTTTATGATAATTCGTTGCTCGCCAGAGAAAAACTTTTTCATCTCATCATTTTCGAAAAATGTTTTTGCCGACAGAATTTCATGATTTTTCTTATCAATATGATGGGCAATATCGTGAAATGCTGCTATTGTATAAAGCATATCCAAGTCTATATTTTCAAATTGCTCAGCAAACATCATACAACGGTCAGTTACATAATTTATATGTTCAATACCATGTCCAATATCATTTTTTGAGTATTCAGGTAAAATGTTATCTTGAATATAATTTATTAATTTTTCGTTCATCATATTCACCTTAACTTCATCTTAATATTTTCTAAATATGTCCTGATTGTTGAGCCTGAAATACCAAGTTTTTTACCAATTTCAGTACTGTTATATCCCTCAATTTTTAACTCAACAATGCGTTTTTCGCGTTCTGACAGTTTATTAAAGTATGATGAAGACTCGATTTCATTAGTAAAATCGTAATTATCAGTATAATTATATAACTCATCAAAAGAAACAGCTGAAACGGCGTTTTCAATTATCTGTTTATTTCTCAAATAATCGCATAAAACACTATTTGCAACTTTAAAAATCAATGCTTTTTCAGAGCGGATTTGGTCAATACAGCCAATCCACGCTAAAAGCTTAACAAAGGTTTGTTGCGTCAGGTCCTCGGCATCATTTTCACCGATTTTTTTGCGGAAATATTTATAAACTGCAGAATAATATTCCTCATACAACTTTGAGAAATTATTCATTATTTTTCCTTTACTTCAATTTTATTACCAACAACCGAACGAGCCTGAATACAACCTTTAATCTTCTTACTGCAATTGATAGAATTTCCCGCAAAGAATTTTATATCATTATTTATAATAGTTTCTTCAGTAACATCTGCAGAAATTGAGATTGAATTACCGGCGGCAATGAGTGTGCCAATTTCAAGATTACGGATAAAGTCTGCATCAACTTCAACCTCATTAGAAAAGAATTTCATTTTGTTTTCATCAAAATCCATTTCATACACTATACCGTTTTC
>CALBQZ010000098.1 GCA_937899735.1 uncultured Clostridia bacterium
CCTGTTTCATTCTGTGTGTACCTTCAAATGCGAAAGGCTTTGTAACGATACCAACTGTAAGGATACCCTTGCCTTTTGCGATTTCAGCAATAATTGGAGCAGCACCTGTACCTGTTCCGCCACCCATACCAGCAGTAACGAAAACCATCTGTGTCTTATCAAGTGCTTCAACGATAGCATCACGGCTCTCTTCAGCTGACTTCTGACCAACTTCAGGTTTTGCACCTGCGCCACGGCCTGATGTTACCTTTTCACCAATCTGAATTTTTGTGTCAGCGAGTGAACGAGTAAGAGCCTGTTTATCTGTGTTAACCGCAATAAGTTCAACACCAGAAATACCAGCTTTTGCCATACGGTCAACAGCGTTTCCGCCGCCGCCACCAACGCCGATTACTTTAATGTTTGCGATGTCCTGATACTCATTATTGATTTCGAATGCCATTTTAACATCCTCCTATGTATAATTTCACACCTATTGATTTTATAGTTATAGGTTATTTTAACATTATTAAAAAAATATTGCAATATATAATGTATATATTTTTTCAATTTTTTAGCATTTTTTTCGCATTATTTAGTGTTTTTTAGTCCTATTCTGCATTTGATGTACTCTCAGTCATCTCTTCACTTGTTTCCGGAGTAGAAACTGGCTCTGTTGTTGGTTCTGTTTCAGGTTCGGTTGTTTCCTCCTGAAGATAACCTTTTTTGTCAACAGTAAGATTTATTGTGCCTCTGAACTGCATATCTTCGTCATTTTGTTTGTCTATTGCAGCCTTACCGAAAGCAAGTTTTCTGAGCAATCTATCTCCGTCAGTTTTACCTAACTCAAGAGTTATTCTACCCTGATAAACGACTTTTATGTTATTAAGGTCCGTCATATTTATTGTGGTAATATCAGACAATCCTGCCTTTTCACAAGCTGAATACACTTCTTCAAGTCTTGAAAAAACTTTTTCATTTTCAAAAACTATTTTTTCACCCACATCAGCTGACTTCACTTTTTCTGCAATAATAAGGGTTTTATCTGAACCAATATACTCAAGATTTGTTTCGAGAACTTTTCCCTCTTTATCTAACAAGGCATAATACCCATTCTGTGCAACACCGTAAACGGCATCAGTTTTTGTTACCTGAAGTTCAAGATGTGCAGGTAAACGACGTCTGATTTTCACAGACCCAACATATGGTAATTTTTCTGTTACAAGCTTATTTATTTTATTTTTTGAAAGGAAAACCAAGTTGTCTCCCACTTCAATATTGGAAACCTCTATAATTTCTTCGCTTGAATATACGGCATCTCCTGTAACAGAGATTTTATTGATATTGAAGAATAAAAGCACTGCAATAATGAAGCCTGCAACAAGGAAAGTTCCACCAAGAATAGCACGGATAATAAGCTTTTTTCTTCTGTTTCGTCTTCTGCGGGATTGAGTGCGGTTGACAATTCTTTCGTCCTTAGAAAGCACTGTATTCTGTTGTCTTTTAGGCATTTCCGATTTTTTCATTACTGTTCACCCTTTTTATGTCCGCACCTAATTCACTAAGTGTTTTTTCAGGCTTTTCATATCCTCTGTCTATATGATAAATTTCCGTTATTTCTGTTGTTCCCCGGGCTTGAAGTCCTGCAAGAATCATTGCCGAGCCACCTCGCAAATCAGTAGCTCTCACATTGGCTCCGTTAAGACGATTTACACCTTCGATAACTGCCATTCTGCCCTCCACATGGATTTTTGCACCAAATCGAAGAAGTTCACCGATATGCTTATATCGACTTTCAAAAATATTCTCTACGATTACGCTTGTGCCATCGGCAACCGTAGTCAACGCCATAATCTGTGCCTGAACATCTGTCGGAAAGCCCGGATGTGGCATTGTGCGAATCATTCTTATTCTTTTCAATGTTTTCGGTGATTGTAAAACCACCTGCTTTTTATTGACTTCAATGCTGCAACCTGATTCCCTCAAAGGTTGAATTATAGGGGCAATATGGGACGGGACAATGCTGTTGATTATTATTTTTCCACCTGTCATTGCTGCTGCAATAAGATAAGTTGAAGCCACAATTCTGTCAGGAATTACAGTATGCTCAGCCGGAGTGAGTTTAGTCACACCCTCGATTACAACCGTACTGTCACCTGCTCCACGGATTCTTGCACCACAACGGTTGAGAAAATCTGCTAAATCACTGATTTCAGGCTCGCGAGCAGCATTTGAAATAACAGTTGTCCCTTTTGCAAGAGTAGCTGCAAGAATTATATTTTCCGTCGCTCCAACACTTGGAAATGACAATGTGATTCTTGTACCCTCAAGACCTTTTTCGTCTGCTTTACAAACGATAAATCCGTCTTCATCAGTAACCGTTGCACCGAATTGTTCCATGGATGAAAGGTGCAAATCAATAGGTCTTAATCCTATTTCACAACCACCCGGAGTCGAGAGTTTGGCTCTGCCCATTCTGCCGAGAATTCCACCCAAAAACACAATGGAAGAACGCATTTCTCTCATTAAATTATCAGGTACATCATCCCTTAAAACCTCAGTAGAATCAACGGTTATCGTGTGATTTTCCCTACTCACCTTGCAACCAAGATATTGAAGTATTTTTATTGTCGCATCCACATCTGAAAGCAACGGACAATTATGTATTATTGAAACTCCGTCAACCAAAAGAGTTGCAACAAGAATTGGTAACACGCTGTTTTTTGCACCCTGAACGGTTATTTCTCCATTCAGTTTTCTGCCACCGTTTATAACTATCTTATCCAATTAACACACGCCCTTTATAGTACTATGCGTCACATACTATGCTGTTTGTGTGCTTTTTGTTATTTTTAAAGGCATGTGATTATTCTGCAAATTTTGGAAAGTGCATCAGTTTTTGCATTTTTTCCTGCATTAACAGAAATGTTCATTAACTTTGATTTATCGTTTTTCAACTCCATGATTTTCTCTGCCAGAGCTTTACCACTAAGGTCTTTTTCTTCGATAAGCACAGCACCATCATGTTCTGCAAGTGTCATAGCGTTATGGAACTGATGGTTTTCTGCCACATTTGGTGACGGAATGAGAATTGATGGTTTAGAAAGTGCCTGAATTTCGGAAATCGAACTTGCTCCTGCACGGCTGATTACCAAATCACAAGCAGGAAGACAAACATTCATATTATCGATATATTCACGGATTTCTATATTTGTACCATTGCCGAACGCAACACCTTTTTCTTTGAGTTTGTCCGGAACCCATTTTCCGAATTTACCGGTTGCGTGTAAAAATCTTATATTTTCTTCTTTCTTCAAAAGAGCAAGCATCTCAACAACTGCGTTGTTAATTGCATCTGCACCAAGAGAGCCACCCATTGAAAGTACTAGCATTTCGTTGTTTTTAATACCAAGAGAAGCACGGGCAAAATCACGGTCAGCTGTTACGATTTCTCGTCTTACAGGAAGGCCTGTCACAACAGGAGGATTTTTACAAGACATATATTTTTCTGCCTGAGGGGAAGTGAGCATTACCTTATCAACCTTTTTGGCAAGGGCTTTATTAGCCACTCCCGGAAAAGCATTCTGCTCATGAATTGCAGTTTTTATACCCATTTTAACTGCTGCATTAAGTACGGGACCTGTTACATAGCCACCAAAACCAACAACTACATCAGGTTTAAAATCTTTTATTATTTTTTTAGATGTCAAAGATGCTTTTAGAGTTAAAATGACTGTTTTTATGTTTTCGATTATTCCCTTGATTGTCATTTTTCGGGATAAGCCATTCATTTTTACAGTCTTTATTTCAAAACCTGCTTTTGGAACAATCTGTGTTTCCATTCGTCCCTCTGTACCTACAAAGAGAATTTCACTTGTGGGGTCAAGACGACGAATTTCAGTTGCTACTGCGACGGCAGGGTTTATGTGACCACCCGTACCACCTGCAACAAACATAATTCTCATAAAGATTTACTCCTTTTTACGTGCACTACGAGAAATGGAGAGCACCATTCCCATTTCGCCAAGCAGGATAACAAGTGAAGTACCACCTGCTGAGAAGAATGGAAGTGAGATACCTGTGTTTGGCAGGAAATCACTTACAACACCGATATTAAGAGCTACCTGCAAACCAACCTGGAACACGATACCCATTGCAAGAAGTGCACCAAAACGGTCTTTTGCATTCATACCGATTTTAATTCCACGATAAATGAGCAAAGCAAAAAGTACAATTATAGCAACTGCACCTACAAAGCCCAGTTCTTCACAAACTATTGAGAAAATAAAGTCGTTCTGTGGCTCAGAAACATAAAGATGTTTTTGTTTTGACTGACCCAAGCCTGTACCTAAAAGTCCACCTGAACCAATGGCATAGAGCGAGTTGTTTGTCTGCCAACGAGCACCCAATGGGTCATAGTCCTTATCAAGCCAAGCGGTAATTCGCTCACCTGCATATTTTGCAAGGATGTCAGGATTTGCGATAAGAATAACTACACCGATTACACCAATTATCACGCCCACGGTAAACCAGCGACCTCTTATCTCTCCCAACCAGAGCATTACAACACCGATTAAGAGCATAAGGATTGTACCTGAAACGTGGTGTTCAAGATAAACAAGTCCTGCAAACACAAGAATAATCAATCCGTAGCAAATAACACTTGTGAATGATTTATAAATCACGTATTTTCCATTTGTGAGCTCAGGAATTCTGTTGATTCCGGGCATTTCACTTGGAATTTTGCCTGTTACGCCTTTGTAGTTTTTATCAAGCAGATAAGCTAAAATCAAAATAAGACCGACTTTAGCAATTTCAGATGGCTGGAATGTTGTAAAGCCCAGGTTAATCCATCTTTTGAAGCCCGGTTTGTACTCAGGTAACACGAGAACTAACAAAAGGAGTCCTATCGATACGAAAACACCGATAATTGCTGCAAGCTTGAAATACTCGTATCTTACTCGGGAAATTACAAACATAAGTGCAATTCCGATAACTGCAAAAATTAACTGACGAACAAAAATCTGTGTGCTGTCACCACGGTTATAATAACTGTAAGTATAGCTGGCAGAAAACAGCATGATAAGTCCGATTGTAACAATGGACATCAGAATAACAAGAAAAGGAATATCCATTGAGCCATTTGCAAAGAACGTATTGATTATTGAATTTTTCTTTGTCTTTCTTGCTTTTGTTGCCATTTTCTCACCGCCTTTTAAAATCAATTTTATTATTTAATGTTGCCGTAATAGTAGAGTGCAAGACCTACTGCGCAACCAATCATATTTACAAGAGAGAATATTGTTACGATTTTGCGTTCTTTCCATCCACACATTTCAAAGTGATGGTGGATTGGAGCCATTTTGAAGATTCTCTTACCATGAGTAATTTTGAAATAACCAATCTGAATTACATCTGAAAGAGCTTCGATAACATAGATAATTCCGAAGAATACAAGGATAATTGGACAGTCGATAGCATAAGCAAGTGCTACAACCATACCACCTAAGAACATTGAGCCTGTGTCACCCATCATAACCTTTGATGGATAATAGTTCCAGATAAGATATCCTAAACAACCACCTGTCAAAGCAGCAGCAAGAATACTGATTCCGAAGAATTTTGTCATAAGAGCAGCGATACAGAATGAAATTGCTGCAACTGATGTTACACTTGCGCAAAGTCCGTCAACACCGTCAGTGAAGTTAACTGCGTTAACTGCGCCATAGATTACTGCAACACCGAAAATCCAGAAAAACCATTTAAGGTCAACTGTACCTACGAAAGGTATTTTCATATAGGTAAGTCCATTCATATAAAGTGCCACAAGGTAACCGATAATAATTACAACCTGTGGAATTGTTTTCTGAATTTCTGTAAGACCTAAGTTTCTCTTTTTAACAACCTTGATATAGTCATCAGCAAAGCCAACAACTCCAAGACCAAGAGATAAAATCACACCTGCTACAAGCTTTACTTTCAATGTGTCAGGCATAATGTGTTCACTTGCGAAAAGATTGCCACCCATAGAGTAATCAATTAGAAGAATACAAGCAACAGAAACCACTGTACTTATAATGAACATTATGCCACCCATTACAGGTGTACCCTGCTTTGACTTATGCCACGCAGGACCGATATCAAGAATAGTTTGACCGAATTTTAATTTTCTAAGCCAAGGAATGAGTACAAATCCCAATAAAAATGCAATTAAAAAACTTAAAATTGCTGTCGCACCCAATGCTACATAGATATTCATATAAACATCTCCTTATTTTACATCCCACTGTTCATAAACTTTCTCAATAATCTCCTCAAGCTTCATTCCACGACTTGCTTTGAAAAGCACTGTATCGCCTGATTTCAAGTCTTTTAAGAGAGATTTTGTAAGTTCATCTTTATCTGTAAAAGCAAAAACGTTATTAAGTCCTGCTTTTTTTGCACTGTCAGCCATAAATTGTGACTGTTCACCATAGGTGAAGAGCATATCAACATTACTTTCTGCTGCATATTCCCCTACATTTCTATGGGCTGTTTCACTATAACTGCCGAGTTCCAGCATATCACCCAAAACAGCAATTTTTCTACCCTTTGCGATTTTAGAAAGTGAGTTAAGACCTGCTTTCTGAGAGTCAGGACTTGCATTGTAACAGTCTTCAATAACCGTAATTCCGCCGACCTCTTTGATTCTCTGTCGCATTCCCGACGGAACATAATTTAAAAGTCCTTCTGCGATTTTTTCAGGTGAAACACCGTATTCAAGACCAACTGCAAATGCTGTTAAAGCGTCGTAAACATTGTGAATTCCAACGGTTGGAATTGTGATTTTTTGTCTTACATCACCCTTGACTGCAATAAATTCTGTTGCAAGTCCGATTTCCTTGATTTCTTCTGCCAGAACATCACAATTTTTGTTTTCAATACCGAAGAAAACCACTTTATAGTCATTGGTTTTCACTGTACTGAGCAAGTCATTATCACCGTTAAGGAAAAGTGGTGCATCCTTTGAGAGACCTTCTAAAAGTTCAAGTTTTGCGTTTAAAATACCTTCTCTTGAACCGAGATTCTCTATATGTGAAACACCGACATTAGTGATAATTCCGCAATCAGGCTTTGCACACCTTGTAAGCACAGAAATTTGTCCTGCCCCGTCCATACCCATCTCAATTACTGCGTTTTTTGTAGTACTTTCAAGACGGAAAAGGGTTTTTGGAACACCGATTTCATTGTTTAAGTTGCCCTCTGTTTTAATTGTTTCCCCTTTTTGTGCCAAAACACAGGCAACCATCTCTTTTGTTGTTGTTTTACCAACACTACCTGTAAGTCCCACAACAAGCAATTTGTCAATAGACTGTCTGTAATAGGAAGCAAATTCAAGAAGTGCTTTTTTGGTGTCGTCAACATAAATTATGGGAGCTGAACACTCAACTTTTTTGTGGCTGACAATAGCACCTACACCTTTATCTGCCACATCTTTTATAAAGTCGTGAGCATCAAAACGTTCACCTTTTATTGCGAAGAAAATAGTGTTTTCATCCACATCACGACTATCAATGGACACACGATTTATTATATTTTGAGAATCAACAATTGTTCCTAATGCTTTTGCAATTTCCGCTACTTTTAAGTTCATTGTTTTCTCCTAAAAACCATTAAAATACTCTTTTATTATTTCCCTTTCATCAAAAGGGATTTTTTCATTTCCAATAATCTGGTAAGTTTCGTGTCCCTTACCTGCAAGAAGTACTATATCGTTTTTTCTTGCTTTACTGAGAGCAAACTCTATTGCCTGACGACGATTTTCTATTACTGCGATTCTCGCCTTTGATTTTTCCATTCCACAGAGAATATCATTTATTATAAGCAATGGATTTTCGTTTCGTGGATTGTCACTTGTTACAACAGCAACATCGGACATCTCCCCTGCAATTTTACCCATTTCGGCACGTTTACTCTTATCTCTGTCACCACCACAACCGAAAACAACAATAACTTTTCCTTTTGTTATTTCACGGACACAGGAAAGAATATTCTGAAGTCCGTCAGGTGTATGTGCATAGTCTATCATCACGGTGAAATTCTTATTAATAGGTACGATTTCGGCTCTGCCTTTTACAGAACTGACTTTTGTGATTGCCTTTGAAATTTCTTCAATATCAAAGCCGAGATTTATTAAAACCGACACTGCACACAGAGTGTTATATACAGTAAATCTGCCGTAAAGCCGGGACTGAATTCTGCTTATACAGTCCATTCCAACAAATTCATATCTGATACCATTTTCGTTGCAGACAACGTTCTTTGCAGTGTAATCTGCTTTATCGTCAACGGTGGAGTATGTAAATTTTCTGCACTTAATTTTATCTATGTTTTCTTTTATTATCTCATCATCAATATTTACACAAGCAAAATCAGACTGATTGAACAGGTCGAATTTTGCACTTATATAATTCTCCATGCTGATGTGATAATCAAGATGTTCAGGGGTTATATTGGTCAAAGCAGCTGCACAAAATTCTATTCCGTAAACCCTTTTTTGTGCCAATGCTTGGGAAGAAACCTCCATAACGCAGTATTCACAACCATTTTGCACCATACTACGAAAGATTTTTTGTAATTCCATCGGTTCAGGAGTTGTTAAAACTGAATCATAATTTTCGTTTCCCCAACTGTTTCTCACCGTACCTATTATTCCGCACTTATGCCCTAAGGCTTCCAGAATATTTTTAATGAAAAAACTTGTTGAGGTTTTTCCGTTTGTACCCGTTACCCCGATAATTTTTAGTTCTTTTGTCGGATTTCCGTAAAAATTCGATGCAATCTGGGACAAAGCACATCTTGTATCTTTAACAATAATCTGCTCCCGAAGTCCCAAATCTCTGTTTGTAATCACTGCAACAGCGCCTTTTTCAATAGCCTTTTGAGCTAAGGAATGACCGTCACAACGATTCCCATCGATACAGACAAACAGTGCATTTTTTAAATTTTCATTATCCTTATCCGTTACTCTTTCAACGTCCCTTTCCCCATTCACATCCTGAGTTTTCACACCCTTTAAAAGTGAAGAAAGTTTCATCGTTTTACCTCATATTATTAAATTTTTAGTCTGTCACATTTTCACTTGAACGGAAATAAACTGTAATTACCGTTCCTTGTTGTGCAGTATTTCCTGCAGGAATACTCTGTTTGTAGGAAACAACCTGGTTTGCACCCTGTGTTGCACCTGAAACCTTAATATTAAAGCCTGAATTGATTGCAATTCTGTTTGCTTCAGAAATTGTAAGTCCTGAAAGATTTGGAACTGTTCCATTCTGTCTATCAGCATTTTCCTCAGTATAAACTACAATAATACCGCCCTTTGGCATTGACTGATTTGATGATGGCATCTGTGAAACAACAGTTTTGCCATTACCGATAACCTTAACTGTAAATGTCGATGCCTGTGAGTTAACTTTATCAACTGTTGAGCCGATAAGATTTGGTGCAGTAACAGTTGCTGTCGTAAGCTCTTCGTCAGTGTACTGTGGGTCAACATTCAGGTATGCAAGAATGTTTTCAAAAATTCTACCTGCGATAGGGGCTGCACCTGCACCACCCGTTCTGTAAAGCTGTGGTTCATCAACTGCGATTAGAACTGCGATTTGTGGGTCATCTGCAGGAGCAAAGCCTGAGAATGATGCGATAACCTGATTATCTGTGTTAAGCTTTTCACTTGTACCGGTTTTTCCTGCAATATGATAGCCTGCAACATAGGCATTCTTTGCAGTACCCCATTCTACAACACCTTCCATAAGTTTTGTCATTGTCTGTGCTGTTTTCTGTGAGATTACCTGACGTTTAACTGTTGGTTTCGTTTCAGAAAGTATATTTCCATTTTCGTCAAGAACCTGCTTTACAACGTAAGGTGTCATAAGTTTGCCACCATTACCCAATGATGCAACGGCAGTAATCATCTGAATTGGAGACACCTGGAATGTCTGACCGAAAGATGCAGAAGAAAGCTCTGCAATACCCATTTTGTCAACCGGATAATAGGTTTTTCCTGCAACAGGTACTGCTTCCGATGGAAGGTCAATTCCTGTTGTTTCAGTAAATCCGAATGCTTCAAAATATTTTGTGAAAGTCTGCTTCCCCATTTTCTGTCCCATTGTAATGAAGAAAGTGTTACAGGAATTTGGTAAAGCCTCGGCAACTGTCTGTACACCGTGAACATGGTGGTTAAAGCAGTGCTGATAATAGTTTGCAACTTTAATTGAGCTCGTGCAGTTATATGTAGTCTCTGTTGTCATTACACCCTCTTCAAGGGCTGCTGCTGCAACAAAAAGTTTAAAAACTGAACCAGGCTCATAGGAGTCAGAAATTGTTCTGTTTCTCCACTGTGCATAGAGAGCATTGGTCTCTGCCTGTTTTTTCTCGTTTGCATCTTCCAAAGCTGCAATAGCCTCTTCAACCTTAGAAGAATAGATTTTATATGGTGTGTTCAAATCGTAATCAGGCACTGTTGCCATACCGAGAATCGCACCGGTCTTAACATCCATAATGATTCCGTACGCATTTTTTGCCTGAGTTTCTTCAACAGCCTGAATCAACTGTTGCTCAAGATAATACTGAATTACCTCGTCTATTGTAAGTACAAGGCTACTGCCCTGCTCTGCGTCATAGGTTGTTTCATAGTCATTAGGCATATCCCCTGCAAGAGCATTCTGTGCAGTAATAATTCTACCCGGTGAGCCTGTAAGTTGTGAGTTATATTTAAGTTCAAGACCTGCTCTACCTGTATCTTCAGACCCAGTAAAACCAATTACGGTTGAAGCGAAAGAGCCAAGAGGATAATAACGTTTTGTATCAGGGTCAATACCGATAATTGTGCCGAGCTTCTTATCCTTGTGCTGTGAAATGTATTCAAGCAACTGTGCTTTCTGGTCATTATCTATCTGACCGATAATCTTTTCATATCCACTTTGCTGACGATTAACTTTTTTTGTAACAGTCTCAGCATCAAGTCCGAAAATAGAAACAAAACCGTCAACAAGCAATGTTTTCTGCTCGTCAGTTTTGATTTTTGACGGATTTATATAAACAAGCCAGGCAGACGCACTCTGCGCAAGAACTTTCATATTTGAGTCATAAATTGTTCCTCGATTAGCAGCAACAATAGTATCACTCAACTGGTTTCGCTCCGCTTTAAGACGATATTCTTCTCCCTTTATAACCTGAATCCAGAAGAGATTTCCTATGAGAAGAATCAAGGCAGCACAAAAAATACAGAACGCCTTTAAAGAACGACTTTCCATTTTTTTAGTAGGTTTTCTTCCCATTTTGTGCCACTTCCTTTACATAAAATTTTGCTTTTTAATAAAGCAACGAGAGTCAACGGCAAAAGCCCCCAACTCTCCTTTGTTTTCATATTAAATATATTACTGATTATTGTTATTTATGCTCTCCGATGATGCTACGCTTTCACCGTTTACAACTGATACTCTGTCCTGAGATGACATATCAATATAGTACACCTGATAGTCCTGAACCTTTGTCATTCCCAACTCGTTGGTTGCATATTCTTCAACATTATTTATGGATACTATTGCATTGAGTTCGTTTTGAAGTTTAACTGCATCACTCTGTGCAAGTTCAATTTTCTTTTCTACTGAACTGATTTCACGGTTGATTTCGTCAAGCTTAACTCGGCTATAGATAGCCAAAGCCATAAACATTACAATCGCCATGGCAATACACATAATTTTTATAGTTTTTCTTGTTTCTGCCGCTGTCTGCTGACGAACTTGCTGAGCAGTTAATCTTGTCTTCTGAACAAGTTTTAAGTCCGGTCTTTTCTGTGGTGCAGGCTTAACCTTAGGCGCAGCTGAACCATTATAAGAGACTACTCGTTCGTTTCGGTTGTAATTATAATTGTATGCATATGCATTTCTGTTTTGTTGCGCCAATGTTTCTCTTCCTTTACCTTAAAGTTATCTCAATCTTTCGATTGTACGGAGTCTTGCGCTTCGGCTTCTGTTATTAGCATCAAGTTCGGACTGTTTTGCTGACAAGCCTTTATTCACAAGTTTTCCTTCGGGGGTGTTTCCACAAACACAAACCGGAAATTCCTTAGGACAAGTACATCCTACTGTAAATTCACGAAATTTTTCTTTTACTGTTCTGTCTTCAAGTGAATGGAAAGTGATTATCGAGAGTCTTCCACCAACTTTAAGACAATGGAACATATCATCAACGGCACGGCTGAGAGTTGAAAGTTCGTCGTTAACTTCAATTCTTATTGCCTGGAAAGTTTTTCTTGCAGGGTGTCCGTCACGACGATACTTTGCAGGAACTGAATCCTTTATAAGTTCTGCAAGTTCAAGAGTTGTTTCAATAGGTTTTGATTCTCTTGTCTTTACAATATTCTTTGCAATACTACGTGCATACTTTTCTTCACCATATCTGGTGATTATATTGCTAAGTTCATTTTCCAAATAGCCATTCACCACATCATAAGCACTTTTTCCCGTTTTGCTCATTCGCATATCAAGAGGTGCATCGTGGTGGAAAGAAAATCCTCTTTCAGGAGTATCAAGCTGGAATGAGCTGACACCTAAATCAGCAAGAATTCCATCAGCCTGTCTGCCATTTAATATATCTTTTATATTATTGAAATTATTGTTGACTATTTCTACCCTTGGGTCACCACCGATTCTTTCGGTAATTACCTGTATGGCGTCGGGGTCACGGTCAATAGCAACGAGAGCGCCGTCCGGGATGCGTTCAAGGATTGCCTTTGAATGCCCCGCTCCGCCACAGGTACAGTCAACATACAAGCCATCTTTTTTAATACCCAGTGAGTCAATAGTTTCATCAAAAAGAACTGAGATATGTGAAAACTCCATACTGCTCACCTTTTAGAATGTGAAATCATCAAAGTTGATAAGTTCACTTAACGGTTTAACATCCACTTTATAATTTTCTGTTGCCCAGATTTCAATTCTTGAACCCGCACCGATAATTGCAACATCTTTTAAGAGTGCTGCATGTTCAAGCAAATCGTTTGTGAGAGTGATTCTTCCCTGTTTGTCGGCAGTCATATCAACTACCTGACTGAAGAATGCTCTCTGAATCTCACGATTATTTGTATTCATAAACTGACGGCTTACTTTTTCAAAGCCCTCTTTTGTGTAGACATAAAGGCATTTTTCACTACCTTTAAAGATTACAAACTCTTCACCCAAAGCATCGCGGAATTTAGCAGGAATGAAAACACGATTTTTCGCATCAAGACTATGGTAATATGCACTTTTGAACATCGTAATCTTCACTCCTTTTTTAGTTAATTTTTAAGTAATTCCCCATTCAGGTACAATTTCAGTGGAATTCTGCTCCACTTTGAATTTATTATACAATAAAAAATATGATATTGCAAGAATTTTTTAAATTCTTTTAACAAAATTTTTCTCCAAATTTTGGCAATATTGCATAAACTCAAAAATCTGCAAAAAAAGACAAAAAAATACCCCATTTCCGAAGAAATGAGGTATTTCGATAGTTTTCTACTCTATTTTACATAGATTTTTTTGTAATTTTCGATGGCATCTTCCACAATATCCACTGCTGCGAGAGCACCCTGTGCCTCGTTAATAGCAGTATCTTTGTTTTCAAGCATTTTATATACTGTAAAGAAATGAGACATCTCATCAAAAATATGTTTTGGAAGTTGGCTGATGTCTTTATATCCATTGTATGTTGGGTCACCGAATGGAATTGCAATAATTTTATCGTCAGCGTGTCCCCCATCCACCATGGATATTACACCAATTGGATAGCAACGGACAAGTGCCATTGGTTCAATCTTTTCTGAACAGAGAACAAGCACATCCAATGGGTCATTATCGTCAGCATAAGTTCTTGGAATAAAGCCATAGTTTGCAGGGTAGTGAGTTGATGTATGGAGAACTCGGTCAAGTTTTAAAAGACCTGTTTCTTTATCAAGCTCGTATTTCATTTTACTACCCTTTGATATCTCAATTACTGCTTCAAAGTCTTTTCTTGTTATTCTTTCAGGAGATATATCGTGCCAAATATTTGTCATTATTTTTTCGCTCCTTTATGTTCTTCAATAAGGTCTCTGCGGATTCTCCACAAGTTCTCGGACAAGTCAACATAGTAGGTATGAGGATTTTCAAATCGTTTAACTTCTTCCCAGAGGTTGTCAATCTGTTCTGAACAATAATCTCTGATTTCATCAACGGACGGTTCATCGTAAACACATTCGCCTTTAACAAAAACAGGAACAAGCAATTTTCTTGCCACAAAATTTTCAACCTCTTTACGTTTCCAAGTAAAGTCAGGGTCAAAAAGTGTATATGGTTTATTATCGTCAATCCCTTCGTTGTCGAGAGTAAGCACATCAGCAATAGCCTTACCTGTTTCACAGTCAAAAAGTCTGTAAAGCATTTTTGAGTGTGGAGTTGTGATTTTGCTTACATTTTCAGAAAGATTGATTTTCGGTATAATCTCGCCGTCTTTTTCCACAGCACAAAGCTTATAAACACCACTGAAAAGGGGTGATGATGCAGAGTTAATCAATCTTTCACCAACAA
Source organism: uncultured Clostridia bacterium (assembly GCA_937899735.1). Classification (GTDB taxonomy): domain Bacteria; phylum Bacillota; class Clostridia; order Oscillospirales; family Acutalibacteraceae; genus Fimenecus. The sequence goes on from CALBQZ010000098.1 coordinate 14,571, forward strand.
CAAAGCAGTCAACCTTCGCACCCTGAGAAATCATATCGTTGATGATATATTCATCAAGTGAGTTAGATGCAGTGATGTTACAGTCAGGATAACCTGCCTCATCAAGCATTTTTCGTACTTTCTTCGAAAGATAGGTTATGTCACCTGAGTCAATACGGACACTTACAGGACGTTTTCCCATAGGTTTTAAAACTGTATCAAACGCCTTGATTGCATTCGGCACACCTGAACGGATTGTATCGTAAGTATCAATAACCAACGAACAATTATCGGGATACTGTCTTGCAAATTCACAGAAAGCTTCATACTCCGATTCAAACATCTGCACCCAGCTGTGAATCATAGTGTTCATTGTAGGGATTCCGAACTTTTCACCCTGAACAACACCTGAAGTACCCACACAACCACCAATATAGGCAGCACGTGAGCCATAAAAAGCCATATCAAAGCCGTTTGAACGACGAGTACCGAACTCAGCAACTGCAATACCCTTTGCTGCACGGACAAGACGATTTGCCTTTGTTGCAACAAGGCTCTGATGGTTCATACAAACAAGCAAAAGTGTTTCGATAAGTTGAGCCTGAACGATAGGTCCACGAACTTTAATTACTGGTTCATTAGGGAAAACAGGAGTTCCCTCTGGAACTGACCAGATGTCACACTCGAACTTGAAATCACGAAGATACTCAATAAATTCATCACAGATTCCCAAGGTTTTCAAATACTCTAAATCTTCGTCTTTAAATGAGATATTTTTAATAAGTTCAATCATTCTTGAAAGTCCTGCAAAAATTGCAAAACCACCTTTATCAGGAACTTTTCTGAAATACAAATCAAAATAAGCAATTTCACTTGCTTTTCCACTCATGAAAAAGCCGTTAGCCATTGTAAGTTCATAAAGTTCTGTCATTAAAAAACTATTATTAACCATACTAATCACTCCTGATAATATTTTATCAAATTATTCTATAAAAGTCTATAACAAATTATTGAACATCCAAGGATTTTGATATATAATCGTCTTATACCCAGATTCAAGGAGATATTATTATGTTTAATGAACTTATTTTAAAAAGAGAAAGTTGCAGAAATTATAATGGTGAACCTGTAGAAACAGATTTGCTTATAAAATGTGTTGACGCAGCAAGACTCAGCCCATCTGCTTGTAATTCACAGCCTTGGAAATATTATATTATCAATGGTGGAAAAAATGCAGAGAAAATCAGAGAATGCATCCAGCCAAATGGTGCTAACAAATTCGTACAGAATTGTCCTGCGTTTGCTATTGTGACAGAAAGACCTGCTACACTTAAATCATTTGTTATTGAGACAGTTAAAAACAGCCAGAAATGGGCAGAAAATGACATTGGACTTTCCGTTGCTCATTACTGCTTACAGGCTGCTGATTTGGGACTTGGTACTTGCATTATCGGTATGGTTGAAGAAGAAAAGGCCCGTGAATATTTCGGTATCGAAGATAAAATAAGACTTGTTATCGCAACAGGATATTCAGCAGACGAAAAGCCAAGAGACAAAGTCAGAAAACCACTTGAAGATGTTTGCACAGTAATTGAATAAGTGCAAAATGCAATCGCGTAGGGACATTCCGCTCCCTCTATGAGGGAGCTGTCTGCGTAGCAGACTGAGGGAGTTTAATCCTTGTCTGTCCGTTATTATGCAAAACAAATGAAAAATACACAAATATGAAAAACGGCTCCCTCTGACGAGGGAGCTGTCGAACGATAGTGAAACTGAGGGAGAGATTTAGTGAACAGTAAACTTTATCTCTCCCTTAATTCTTAACTAAAAAGTGTATAATATGACAACTTTTAAATTTTATGATTTTGTTAAATAAATGGAGACAGATTTTGATAACCTACAGGATATGACTCAATACAATCTTCAATAGGTGGAAGATGAAAAAGAATATTATCAACAAATTCATATAAATAATCTATGTCATCGAGGAATTTCTGAGATGTTCCTATGTTTCTATATTTAAAAGAATGTATAGCATTTCTTTTGTATCGTACAGATTCGACCCAAAGGAACTCATCAGAAGCATACGAATCCCATAATTTTCCTGTGCTAAAGATATTAAGGTCTTCAAAGCTAGCATTTTCCGGTTCAATCATTCTTTTTTTATGTGTTATTGGATTCTTGCAATAATCATCGTAATATATACAATAAAAAAGTTTTAACCACGACTCCACTACTGCTCCTAAATTTGCTCTTGCCAGAATAAGTTCTCCTTCTGACATAGTCAAACCTTTGTTAATCCATATTTCTAATGTGCTAGTTAGTTCTGTTTGCCATTCTAACATTGCCTTATAAAGCTTTTTAGCAGAAGAATTTGAAGCAATTCCATACACATCCTTCCAAAGCAACATGGTATTGCTAGTCTTGATTTTCAAAATATCAAATTTCGTATATCCCATATTTCGTTTTCCCCTTATGTAATGTATCAATTATTATTTACTTTTTCAATTAACTCTATCAGTTTTTTTCTATCCCACAAATGAATACGGTTCTTTTTAGCTAATTCAATAGCAGATTTAGTAAAATACCTATTAGTCATAACAACACCAACATCACAATTATAAAAACTTGTATTTATAGCATCAGCTGCTACCACACCTGCCACTCCATCAAGAAATTCATCATAATTTGGATTCAAAGTAACTTCTGCGTTTGTAAATTTAATATTTTTAATAACAGCACCACGTACGTTACCAAAGAGTCCAGATTTTATATTATCATTACTATACATATTCTTAATAGTATGATTATCTCCATCAAAGACTCCTGTAAAATAGTTTGAATCTCCTATCGGTGTCCACACAAAACCGATGTTACCCTCAAGGTCGATGTCGTTGGTTAAAATATAGCAGGCATCGCCGCCTGTACCGTCATTTGTCTGTCGCGCAAGAAGTACCAGCTGTTCTGGGGTCGCTATCTGATATGGATTTTCGGGAGTGCCGTCACCGCCATCATAATCGTCTGCGGCAGTTCTGTTCCTATCTGGAATACTTCTTGAGTCAATGTAATCTTTAAGTCTATCGGCTCTCATCTCATAGACTAAAGCATCGTAATCGTCTGACGAATAGTCGACAGAATGTTTCAACTCTTGTGCAAAGACATTAATTACGCATAAAAGCAAAAAGAAAAGTAGATTCAATTTCTTCATACTGACAAACATTTAATGATAAATTTGTACAAAATTACATTTATTTATAACTGCTGTCAAGTATTCTAAAATAATATATAAGCGTGTAAAATTTTGATAATCTATGTTTTATTTAAATTTTGTCGATAAAAAATAATTCAGTTTCTTGACGTTTATGCCTAATATTTCACATATCTTGTTTCTTCTAACTCTAATGGAGTTATACGCCACACCGAACAATGATGAAATTTGTTTGTCGCTAAGATCAATTATCACAAGAGATAGGTAATATAAATCTTCTTTCTTCAGTCGTTGATATTGCTCTGCCAATTCTGTGAAGATGTTGTTGAGATGT
>CALBQZ010000099.1 GCA_937899735.1 uncultured Clostridia bacterium
TTTGTTGTTCAATATGGTAACTCCCTCAGTCTCGCTATGCTCGACAGCTCCCTCACGGAGGGAGCGAAAAATTCATTTTGCACTTTGCGTTTTGCATTTTGCACTTCTTTTCATCCCGACAAATTATAATTTGCATAAAACATTAACTTTATAGAAATACAATTCTGCAATAAAATCAGGGACGTCAAACCGTCCCTTTCTTTAATCTTTAATTCTTTTGTAATCTCTATAAAAGAAAATTTGAAAAGCAATAAAATATATTAAAAGCAAAACCGTTATACTGAACCACAATTTGTCGCTTGATGTTTCGTCAGTCATAGGACCAAAAAAGGCATTACACAAAATCGGCGCAAGTGCAGGAATGAATCCTAGACACAATAAAACTGTTGTCACTTTTGAAAAATGTATGTAATACAAAGAAAATCCAAAAATTGCTACAGCAATTAAACAAATGCTGAAAGCAGCTAATGGTATCATTCCCGATTCTGACTGAAATAAGAAACTTAATACTTTTGACAGTGTTTCTATAAACACTTCCGGTAAAAATTTTATTGCAGCAGGGATTTTCGACAAAAACCCCATAGAATAAAAAGTAATAAAATAAATATAACTTACTGAAAAAGCAATATTCACATTCATAGCCATTATTTTCCTTGTCTTACTCATAAAAACACCTCTGTTTTGCATAGTACAACACAGCATAATCCACTTCTTACATTTTTATATTCTCATAAAAGCATATAGTTGTCAAGCAATGATTTGTTGCATTAAACAAAACACATCTTTTTTGGATAAAAAATACCCCTCAGGTTTTTACCCGAGGGGTTAATTTATTGGTCTATTAAAGCCTTACCGCATTAGTCAGCGATGAGTTCGATGATGCACATTTCAGCAGCATCGCCTCTTCTTGGGCCGGTCTTGATAACACGAGTGTAGCCACCTTTTCTGTCTGCATACTTTGGTGCTACTTCTTCAATCATTTTCTTTGCAACAGACTCTTTTGTGATGTAAGAGTAAACCTGTCTCTTTGAATGAAGACTGCTATCTTTAGCGATTGTAATCATTTTTTCAGCCATAGCCTGAACTTCTTTGGCTCTTGTTACAGTTGTTTCAATCTGACCGTTCTCGATAAGATATGTTACCATACCTCTGAGCATAGCCTTGCGGTGATCGCTTGTTCTGCCGAGTTTTCTTGTTCCTGGCATTCAAAATCACTCCTTTATTATTCGTCGTCCTTACGCAATGTGAAGTTTAATGAATCGAGCTTTGCGATAACCTCTTCAAGAGATTTTCTACCGAGGTTTCTTACTCTCATCATATCTTCTTCAGTTCTGTTTGTCAAATCTTCAACAGTGTTGATGCCTGCACGCTTGAGGCAGTTGAAAGAACGAACTGAAAGGTCGAGTTCTTCAATAGTCATTTCAAGAATCTTACCCTTGCTGTCGTCATTCTTGACAATCATTGTCTCTGTTTCTCTTGCTTCTTCAGAAAGGTCAACAAAGAGGTCTAAATGGTCTGTAAGGATTTTTGCGCCGAGAGAAACGGCCTCCTGCGCTGAAATTGTTCCGTCTGTCCAAGCTTCAAGTGAAAGCTTGTCGTAGTCAGTAATCTGACCTACACGAGTATTTTCAACTGTGTAGTTTACTTTTAAGACGGGTGTATAAATTGAATCTATTGCGATTACGCCGATGATTGGCTGCATAAGCTGCTTGTTTCTTTCTGCTGAAACATAACCTCTGCCCTTATCGCAAGTGAGTTCCATCTTAAGAACTCCACCCTCTTCAAGAGTTGCGATTAAGTGGTCAGGATTAAGGATTTCAACATCAGAATCGACCTGAATATCACCAGCAGTAACTTCACATTTGCCACTTGCATCGATATAAATTGTTTTTGGTCCGTCGCCGTTAATCTTAAGGATAACTCCCTTTAAGTTAAGAACGATTTCAGTTACATCCTCTTTCACACCATCAATGGTTGAGAATTCATGAAGAACACCGTCAATTTTTACCGAAGTAATTGCATAACCCGGAAGTGATGACAAAAGAACACGACGAAGGCTGTTGCCAAGTGTTGTGCCGTAACCACGTTCAAGTGGTTCAACTACGAATTTGCCATAAGTTCCGTCAGCTGTCAAATCAAGTGCTTCAATGCTGGGCTTCTCAATTCCTATCATTCAAAACCCTCCTATTCGAGTACAGAAAAATTTTTCCGCTAAATATTATTGTTATTTCGAGTCTATTATTTAGAATAGAATTCGACGATAAGATGCTCTTCAACAGGAACTGCGATTTCTTCTCTGTCAGGAAGTTTAGCAACCTTAGCTGAAAGATTTTCTGCATCCTTGTCAAGCCATGCTGGAACAGGACGAGATGCGTTAGCTTCAAGAACTTCTTTAATCTTAACGCTATCCTTGCTGTTGTCCTTAACTGATACAACATCGCCTACTTTGAGAAGGTATGATGGAACGTCAACCTTCTTTCCGTTTACACGGAAGTGAGCGTGAATTACGAGCTGTCTTGCTTCTGCACGAGATGAAGCCCATCCAAGAAGATAAACAACGTTATCAAGACGGCTTTCGCAAATTCTTAAAAGGTTTTCACCTGCTACACCTTGACGCTTTTCAGCCATCAAGAAATATTTGTGGAATTGTCCTTCCTGAATACCGTAGTAACGCTTAGCAGTCTGTTTTGCACGAAGCTGCAAGCCGTATTCAGAAACTTTTTTACGGTTCTGGCCGTGCTGACCAGGAGCGTATGAACGTCTCTCAAGAGCACATTTACCAGTATAGCAACGGTCGCCTTTAAGGAAAAGCTTCTTTCCTTCACGACGGCAGAGCTTACAAACCGCACCGGTATATCTTGCCATAATCTGTTACCTCCAAATTTCTGTTATACACGTCTTCTCTTAGGTGGACGGCAGCCGTTGTGAGGAATTGGAGTTACGTCTTTAATCATTGTAACTTCAAGACCTACTGTCTGCAATGCACGGATTGCAGCTTCACGACCTGAACCAGGACCTTTAACGTATACTTCTACAGTTTTCATACCGTGGTCAATCGCAACCTTAGCTGCTGTTTCAGCAGCTGTCTGAGCAGCGAAAGGAGTTGATTTTCTTGAGCCTCTGAAGCCCATTTCGCCTGCGCTTGCCCATGATACTGCGTTACCCTGAGTATCAGTGATAGTAACGATAGTATTATTGAAGGTGGACTGAATATGAACTGCGCCTTTTTCAATGTTTTTCTTTTCACGACGTCTGCGAGTTACAGCGCCTTTTTTAACCTGCTTTGCCATTATTTAGTCCCTCCTTCTTACTTCTTCTTGTTAGCAATTGTCTTCTTTGGTCCCTTACGTGTACGTGCGTTTGTCTTTGAACGCTGGCCTCTTACTGGGAGACCCTTACGGTGACGAACACCTCTGTAGCAACCAATTTCAACAAGTCTTTTAATATCAAATGCTGTTTCTCTTCTAAGGTCACCTTCAACTGTTACGTTGTGTTCGATGTACTCACGAAGTTTTGAAACGTCTTCTTCGGTTAAATCTCTAACACGAGTGTCAGGATTGATACCTGTTGCAGCAACAATGTCGCTGGCTGTTTTTCTGCCTATACCATAGATATATGTGAGACCGATTTCAACTCTCTTTTCTCTTGGTAAGTCAACACCTGAAATACGAGCCATTTACAGTTGCACCTCCATTTTCAAAAATGTGGCTTTGTAAGCCATTTATGGTTTTTACGTATCGTTCCTTAGTACTTTAGAAACGATTGAGCGAAAGCTCTAAGACAAATTCAAGCTGCTCTGCAGTTGCAGCCCATTGCGATTTATCTTAGCCCTGACGCTGCTTGTGCTTAGGGTTTTCACAGATAACCATTACCTTACCCTTGCGCTTAATTACTTTGCACTTTTCGCAAATTTTCTTGACAGAAGGTCTAACTTTCATTTAAAATACCTCCTCATAAAATGCTGTCAAAATTTTTCTTACTTTGAACGCCATGTAATTCTTCCGTTGTTAAGGTCATAAGGTGAAAGTTCAACAGTAACCTTATCTCCCTGAAGAATTCTGATGTAGTTCATGCGAAGTTTGCCCGAAATTCGTGCGTGAACCTTGTGTCCGTTCTCAAGCTCTACAATAAAGTTTGTATTAGGGAGAACTTCAACAACAGTTCCTTCAACTTCAATCATATCTTGTTTTGCCATAAGTTTAAACCTCTTTCGATAATGCTTTTCTCAATGCCCTGTCCGTTGAGAACATATTGTCGGCTAAATGTTTCTCTGTTTTTATGATGTGTTTAGGATTTTTTCGCTTGGGATTTGCAAGCTTTCTTTCCTTGCCATCACAGACGTAAACATATTTTCCGTCAAATTCTGCCACACACATAAGCCTGTCTTTTTCACGGCCGGCTGTACAAACGACCAAATCCCCTTTACAAAGCTCCATAAGTCACCTCATTAAAGTTTTGTAAGAATTATAGGTTCGCCCTTTGTAATCGCAATTGTGTGTTCAAAGTGAGCGGACAGTTTGCCGTCAAGCGTTTTGACGGTCCAACCGTCAGGCAAACATTTTATTGCTTTTGAACCTGCGTTTATCATAGGCTCAATTGCAATTGTCATTCCCGGTAAAAGTCTTTGACCTCTGCCGGCTGTTCCGTAATTAGGAACTGACGGGTCTTCGTGAAGGTGCGTTCCTACGCCATGTCCTGTGTATTCACGGACAACCGAGAAACCTCTTTCCTCACAGTAGGACTGAATTGCATACGCTATATCGCCGATTCTGTTGCCAGCGACAGCCTGTTCGATTCCTAAATAAAGGCTCTCACGGGTTGTGTCGCACAGCCGCTTCGCTTCATCGGAAATTACTCCGCAAGCGAAAGTAGCAGCATTATCACCGTTATAACCATTCACCTTAGCCCCAAGGTCGATACTGACAATATCGCCTTCTTTCAGCACTCTCTTTTTAGAAGGAATGCCGTGAATGACCTCGTCATTTATGGAAATACATGCTGTTGCCGGAAATCCGTTATAATTTAAGAAGTTAGGTTCTGCACCTTGTTTCTTTATATAACGGTAAGCAATCTGGTCAATTTCATAGGTTGTTATACCAGGCTTAACCGATTCTCCCGCCAACTGTAATGCTTCTGCAGAAATCTGACACGCTTTTCGCATCATATCAATTTCCTTGGCAGTTCTAAGCACTATCATGTTAATCCTCCAATGCCTTGAAAACAAGAGCGGTTGTATCTGCAACCTCTTCCTGTCCTTCTACTATTACAAGCTTACCTGTCTTTGAATAGTAGTCTTTAAGTGGTTCTGTCTGTTCGTGATAAACTGAAAGTCTGTCAAGAACTGTTTCAGGACTGTCATCCTTTCTCTGAACAAGCTCATCACCACATACATCGCAGATGCCGTCTTTAGATGGCTTTTTGTATTCGAGATGATAAGTAGCACCGCATTTCAAACAAACTCTTCTGCCTGAAAGTCTTGCTGTAATCTTTTCATCAGGAACTTCGATATCAACAACCTTGTCAATAACGATGCCCATATTATCGAGAGCTTCTGCCTGAGGTATTGTTCTTGGGAAGCCATCGAGAATAAAGCCGTTTGCACAGTCACTCTCTGCAAGTCTTTCCTTGATAATACCAATAACAACATCATCGGGAACTAATTTTCCGGCATCGATATAGGACTTAGCTTTAAGTCCCATATCTGTAC
>CALBQZ010000100.1 GCA_937899735.1 uncultured Clostridia bacterium
TATTTAAATTCCCGAGCTCATAATCGGAATACGTTGTCTGTGCGACATTCAGTATTTCTGCTATTTCTTTTTGTTTTTGCAACGATGGAAAAGGCACTAAAACATTATCAAAATCCTTCTTAACAATGTGTTTCATTGTTGCACCATGCATTTTGCTTTCCATAAGCTTGAGATTGTATCGTACTGCATATACGTAATAATCTTTATTAACGATTTCTTTGTCAAAAACAACTTTGAAAATATGCTGATTAAGTAAAGCCTTACCTCTTTCCCATACATAAATACCCAAACTTGCTGACCAAGAAATTAACACATCGCCATTATTAATTTCAACTTTTTTAGGGTATTCGCCATCATAAAAGCCTAAATCATAGCCATTTCCTGTTAAATCTTGTATTCTAATAATTGGTAATCCAGTTTCACTTCTGTCTGCAGGTTTAAAAGCATAACCATTTACATAAGTAGCCAAATCACCTAATCTTTTATATTCCATAAACATCCCTACAAATCCGAATTTGTCTAACTAAACAACTTGAAAAAAATTAGTTTAATCCAAGCATTTTTTCAAGTTCATCCATCGCTGACCCGATTTCAAATTTTTTAATTTATAATTACCCATCAATATTTGTCCTTGTTAGGTTGTAATAATAGATACAACTGAAACAATCAGTGACATTACCGAAATCAACCCTGAAAATATAGCCATTGCATATTCTCTCTCGGTCATGTTTTCTACTTCATTCTCAGCAATTCTTATCAATTGAGCAATCGTGAAGGATACAAAAGCAACCACTATACATACAATCATATTCATTTTAAAGAAAATCAAGATAATGGCAAGTAAAGAAACCAAGTATAAAGCCATACGGAATATACGAAACAACAAGGCATTTACACTATTTATCAATGAATCTACAGCAGAAAAATATTTAATATTTTCCTTTGATAAAAACATTATATTTTTATAAACCCTCAATGTATTAAAAAAAGTCCTTATAACTCTACAAAATTTACATTTTATGTCTGAAAAATCTTTTTCTTTTAATATCTCTTTTCTTTTAGCAATAATCTCTTCTTGTTGCTTTATTTTTGCTTCCTTTATTTCTATTTCTTTTTGCTTGTCGGCTTCTTGTTGAGCTTTTACCATTGCTTTTGCAAGTTTTTCATAATCTATTTCTGTAGTTGGGCGAAATACATTATGATAGTGATTTGTTATATTCTTTGGTTGTCTATTAAACATCTAACATTTTCTCCAACTCATCAAAACTTATTGATATCTGTTTTTCTAATTCACGAATATTTGCCATTATTTCTTCTGTACTTGGGTACTCAATTGGCACATATTCTGTCTTTTTGTATTTATTGATTGAAAGGTCATAGTCGTTTGACACAATTTCATCTTTTGGCACAAAGAAAGATTTTTCTGTTCTTTCTCTATCAACTTCATCCTGAAGATTATGGAAACGTGCAATGATATCAGGAATATCATTATCATCAATTGGTGTACGCTTATCATCAAGAGTGTGTCCGTCTGCTTGCATATCATAGAACCACACATCTTTTGTACCTGATGGGTCTTTCTTAAATACAAGAACAGCAGTTGAAACACCTGCATATGGCTTAAACACACCTGAAGGCATTGAAATTACAGCCTGCAAGCAATTATTTTCAATAAGTTCTTTTCTGATTGACTTATGTGCATTTGATGAACCGAAAAGGACTCCATCGGGAACAATACAAGCACATCTGCCACCGATTCTAAGTGATTTTATAAACAAAGCAAGGAACAGGAGTTCTGTTTTCTTTGTTTTGCAAAGTGCAAGAATATCTTTACTAATATCTTCCTGGAAAACGCTACCTGTAAATGGTGGATTTGCAAGGATAAGTGAATATTCATCACGGACAGTATTATCATCAGAAAGAGAATCCTGACGGTCGATATTTGGCTCTTCAACACCGTGAAGAAGCATATTCATAGCACCGATACGAAGCATTGTCGGGTCAGTATCAAAACCATTGAACATTGTTTTGTTATAATGCTCTGCAACATCTTTTCGCATCAGTTCAGTTTTATAATTATTCTGGATATATTTTGCACTACCCAAAAGGAAACCTGCACTACCCATTGCAGGGTCAAGAATTTTATCATCAAGATTAGGTCGTACTAGTTCAACCATCATATCAACGATATGACGAGGTGTTCTGAACTGACCTAAATCGCCTGCACTTGACATTTTATTAAGGCAATATTCATAAACATCACCCATAATGTCCTTATTACTCATATCAATTTCGTTAAGGGTATCAACACAGACTGCAAGCACTTTTGGTGTTGGAATAAGGAAAACAGCATCATTCATAAAGCGAGAGAAAGCAGTATCTTTACCCTCACCATTAACCGATTTGATAAACGGGAATACAAAATTTCTGACAGTGTCAAACATTACATTTGGCTCTGAATTATGGAACTTTTTCCAACGAAGTTCACTATAAGGAATGCTTGTATTACCATCGTCAGGTGTGAATTCACCATCTTTGAAAATTTTGCTCTTATATGGAAAACCAAGAGCAGCAGCATTACCTTCTTTTCTGATTTCGTTATCATCAAGAAGCTTCATAAACATAAGGTATGTAATCTGCTCAAGAACAGTTGTTGGTGAAGAAATACCTGCTGTCCAGATAGTATCCCAAATCTTATCAATTTTCGATTTTAATTCGCCTGTAATCATTGCTATTCCCCTAACTAAAAATTACCTATAATTAAATGTATTTTACACCAAAAAGTCGTGTTATGTCAAATAAAGTATTCTATTTAAAGGGAGTTTTTACGGACAGAAATACCCTATTTAATATAAATCGTAAAATTTACGACATTTTGTGACAAAAACATACAAAAACACCTGTCAGAATTAGCAGGTGTTCTTTCTTTTCATCTTTATTTTGTGGTAACAAGCATTGGCTGTGGTATGCTCTTTGCATATCCTTGCCGTTTTCAGGGGATACCCCTATGACCCCACAACGGATAAAAATGCTCAGCATTTAAAGGTGGGTTGCACCCAAAGGCAAACAAAAAGCAGAGGAGATTTTACTCTCCCCTGCTTAAAGTTGGTTTATTAATATTTAGTTTTCGTAAATCTTTGTGCTACCGAAGAGTGAACGGAAGAAACCACCGATTTTTTGGAAGAAACCAGAGTTAGAATACAGTTCAACGCTGTCACGGGTTAACTCGTTGCCATCAGCATCATAAAGGACTGCTGTAAATGTTGTATAGCCCTTATTCTTTGCAATGATTTTAAGATTTGAACCGTCAGCACTCTTGCTAAAATTACCGTTACTTGCAGTCCACACTACATAGGAACCTGCAGGAGCTGTTCCGTCAATATTCGTATGAAGCTTAATTCCGTCTTTGTGGCGGATTGTTGTACGAGATGGTTGTTGGATTTCAAAACCATAACTATTGCTCGGTTTAGATGATTCATTCGCTTTCCACACAGCATAAAGTGATGTGTTTGCATTACTTGTAAATGTTCCGCCTGCGGAGTATGTTGCACTTGTAGCTGTACTGCTTGTTGACCAGCCAAGGAAGGTATAACCTGTTCTTGTTGGAACAGTACTGCTTAATATGAGTGTTGCACCATAGTCTTTACTCTGTGAAGAAGGCGCGCCCGTACCACCGTTTGCATAATATGTAACATTATATACTCGACCAAATGTAAATGGAATTGTACCTGTTTTTGATGAATTGTAATATCTGACACCAAAACGGTATGTTGTTCCTGCAATTAAATTGTATTCAAGTCTGAAGTTATTGCCACTTCCACCGTCATCGTTACTATCCAATTCTGTGCCTGATGAATTATACAAAATTACTTCTGTATCTTCGGTACCGGTTGAGTAAATTACATATTTTCCACTTGAAGATGGAGTAAATGTATAATACTTCACTTCACCACCTGTTGAAATGTTTGCACTATATGATGAGTCAGCTGTAATAGATGATGAATCTGATTTCCAAACAGCATAAAGATTAACTGTACCACCATTTGTTGCTGTAAGATTTTTTACTGATTGACCATTTGTATATGTTGCAGATGTTGCTGATGCACTTGTTGACCAGCCAAGGAATGTATAACCACTTCTTGTAAATGCATTTGATGTTAATGATTTTGAAACATCATAAGTATGGCTTGAGTTTGACATTGAGCCAGTGCCACCGTTTGCATTGTACTTAACTGTATATGTATTTGCTTTCCATACAGCATAAAGCGTTACTGTTCCTCCATCCGTTGAAGTAAGGTTTTTTACAGACTGTTTATCTGTATAGGTGGCACTTGTTGCAGTACTGCTTGTGCTCCAACCAAGGAAAGTATAGCCCGTTCTTGTAAATGCGTTTGCAGTCAATACCTTTGATGCACCATATGTAAATGATTGATTACTCATTGTACCACTACCACCGTTAGCATTAAATCTAACAGTGTATGTTTTATCTGATACAGAAACAGTCATTTTACAACTTGTTGTATAATCACCATTATCACCATGATATACTAGCTTTGCGGTAATTGTTGACGTGCCACTTGATTTTGCTGTTACTAAACCACTTGATGAAACTGTAGCTACACCTGTGTTCGAAGATGAATATGTAATATCCGTATCAGTGCCTGTATCTGTCGTTAATTTAATTTGATGTGTATTACCGACCTTTAATGATACTGATGTACTATTTGATATACTTATTGTTGGAGCTACATAGTAGAAGGTGAGCGTACATCCGTCTTTTCTTGCATCATAAGTACCATAATCGTTTTTTGCAAGATAAGATACCTTGTATGTTCCTGCTTCCGAAGCATATACAGAATATTTACCCGATGTCATCCAATCCGTACTACCTTCTTGCCCCGAAGGAAAAGTAAACACAAACTTATATTCCTTTGCATTATTACTTTCAGCATTAACAGTTATTGTATCATAAATATAATATACTGTTCCTCCGTCAAACCACATATGATACCCACTTGGAGCTTGACATGACGAACAAGATGATACTGTCTTATATTCTCCTGTATAATACCAATCTCCACAAGAGCATTTCATATATATTCTATGCGGATGTGCCGCTTCATAATTTGCTGAATAAGAATGCGTATGAATATCAAATAAATAGATTTTACTATAAATAGTTTTAGTTCCACCATCATCAAGAGGATATGACACTTTACAGCATCCATCTGTATAAACCTCATGAATAGTACATTCATCAGATGTACCAATCCAAGCACTTGAGCTTATCTGACTATGATTTGCATCAAAAATATTTTCAGCAGTAATTTTAGCTTTTGGATAAGCAGTAAAATTCTTCCCATAGTTAGAATCAATTTTATGTGACTCAACAGATGTATCCCACGCATATGGAGCTGGATCAACATAAGTAAATGTCGACTTTAATGTTGACTTTGTAATAGTTTGATTCCACCGTATTTTACAATGTCCATCACTATTGCAATCTGCATAAGTAACAGTTTCCCCACTAACACCTGTAACAAAAATAGAATGTCCATCATTTTTATATCTTACAACATCACCTGGCTTCAATGAATTTAACGCAGATGAATTTCGATTTGCCGTCCAATCAGTATATGGATTACCTCCATACACTAAATAGGCTAACTGATATGCAAATCCCATACATTGAATTGCGTATCCCTTAAATGAATTACATCCACAGGAACCACTATATGAACAGCTCCCATGATGATTGCACGGTGTAGATGTATATGAATTTGCATTACCACCGTTCCAATATTTACCATGTGGGTATTGAGATTGCAACTGTGCTAATGTTACACTTGCTGCCTCAGCTTCGATACTTGACATTGGGATGATTGAAAACACAATTAACAATGACAAGAAAACTGATAAGATTTTGTTTGCTTTTTTCATTTTTTCAAATTTTCCTCCTAACTTAATTATTGAAAAAGACTACATTGCCTTTCTCAATACTTCTATTTTCAAAATAGATTAAAACGAATATATCACAATACTTTACATTATTCTTCATCAATTACAAAATGACCTTAAATTTGTTGAAAAAAGATATAAATTCATTTGTTTTTATTGTATAATAAAACCTATAAAAATCTAATAGGAGGTTATGAAATGATTAACATTGCAATTTGTGATGATAACTCAGAAAGTTTAAGAGAATTACAAGACTTAGCAAATGAAATGAATTTTGATAAAAATGTTACTTGTTTTGATAGTTCTGTAACGCTTGTTAATTATCTAAATAAAGAAAACAAACCATTTGACATAATTATAACTGATATAAAAATGTCTGAAATTGATGGTATAAATTTAGCCAAAAATATAAAGCGAAACCACCCAAATACTCACTTTATTTTTGTCACATCATATTCAGAATACATACAAGAAGTTTTTACAGTAAATCCTGTATATTATGTTTTGAAACCGATTAATAAAACCAAATTTATTGAGGCAATTGCACTTGCAAATGACAGAATAGCTGAATCGAGAGGAAATACTATTAATTTCACCTCCAAAAACAAAGCGCTCCGTATCCGTGTTAATGAAATAGAATATGTTGAAAGTATAAACCGTACAGCTGTTTTTCATCTTATTGATTCCCGTCTGGAAATTAATATAAAATTAGATGATATTGAAAAAGAATTGCCAAGCAACTTTATAAGATGTCATAAAAGTTACTTAGCAAATATGAATGTAATTCATGAAATCTCCAATAACAAAATCACGCTTTTTTCAGGTACTGTAATTCCTGTTGCAAAAACCAGATTTCATAATGTTAAGAAAAAAATCTTGTATTATTGGGGTGATATATTATGAGTCCCTCTCAAATATTTGATTGTACTCAATCCTTATTAAATTTTATTATATTTTTATATACTTTTCATAAGATTCTTGAATGTAAAAAGTACCCCATTCCGTCAATCTTAATTATTTCTGTTATTCAAAATATATCATATTATTTGTTGTGTTATTCCTCTATTATAACACGACTGCTTACTGAAGACATTAGAATGGCATTAAAATCTATTTTCTTAATTCTTCTCATGATTATTTTTGTTATATTTTTTTGCAAAGGAAAAACAACTAAAAAGTTACAATCAATTATAACTCTAAACATCTCTATTCTCTTTGTTGAGATGTTGCAAACATTCTTTTATGTCACTGTATTAGATATTCCTTCTTCTGAAGTTCGTAATATTGATTTTAAAACAAGAATAATTATCGGTTCAATCTCTTTCTTTTTCTATGTTTTTGCTTGTATTGTTACATATTTCATTTGTAAATATAAAGACTTGCAATTACAACCAAAAATTTTTACTACTATAACAATATTATTTCTTTTACTATGTTTCTTATGTTCACTTGTCACATCTAGCACAGTTTATAGCAAAAGTCTCTTTACTACCATAGCTACTATTATCACATCTTTTGTTACTTTATTTTTAATGTTAATTCTATATCGCATAATGATAACTGCAAACGAACAAGAAATTTTAAAGGAAAAACTATTCTGGAGCGAAAATTTGCAAGCCCTTCAGTTAGATTATTACAACAGCATTCAAGAAAAGTCAAAAGAAATTCGTCAAATCAGACATGATTTAAAAGACCAATTAGAAACTGTAAAAAAACTTGTCAATAAAAATACTGACGATGGTATTACTGCTGCCACAGAAATACTAAACGAATTGAATCACAAAATTGACTTTACATCTTTTCATTATTTTACGGACAACCTAATTGTTAATACAGTTATCGGAATTAAAATTGAAGAATGTAAAAACACCAATATACAATGGGATATCAAATTAAATTTACCTGAAACTATCCAGTCAATAGAAAATATTGACCTTAACTGTTTTTTCATCAACCTACTGAACAATGCTGTTGAGGCTTGTAGCAAATTAAAAAGTGAAAATCCGAAAATAGTTGTTCGTGCTATAACCAAAAGCAATCACTTGATTATCAAGGTTGAAAATCCATTTGATGAAATTATTATCAATGATAGTGGTAAGCTTATTACTACAAAAAATGATAAAGCCAATCATGGTGTTGGTATGCTTTTGATTGAAAATATTGCAAAAAAATATAACGGATTCTATGAAATAAAAACTGAAAACAATGTTTTCAAAAGCATTGTTACCATACCATATAAGAGTGCATAACAAAATTATTATTTCAATATGGGCTTCTAGGTTTTATTTGTCTTTAGTATAAATATTGATTAATCCTTTTCATATGTGTCAACAATAAAGACACTATGAAAGGATGGTCAGGATGTATTTTAGTGTTAAAGTTTATATAAATGACATGGAAGTTAATTCGGCTGACCTTCCTGATTATGAGATAAAATGTCCTGCAATTGACAGAATTGTAAACAGCATTATTGACAGAGCACAAGAAGACAATGATATTGAAATTAAAGTTTCATAAAGCAAGAGTACTGATGCAGAAATGTATCGGTACTTTCTATATTTCGACAAATTTTGTTAATTTGATTTTCGTATTGTTTTAGTCGAAATATTCTGCTATAATGAATAAAGAAAATATAGTCAGGAGGATATTATATGGGTTGGATTAAAGAGAATATCAATCTTATGTCTAAAGAGGAAATCTTATATGACACTGATGACATTCAACGAGATAGCGAAGGTAACTATCTTATTGATATCGCATATCGAAGAGTTTCTACTGAAAAGCAGTCATTAGATGGATTCGGTTTGGATAGCCAATTGGAGAAAATCAAAGCTTGTTGTAGAAAAAACGATTCGACCGCTTGCATCCTCATTACTGATGATGGCTTTACTGGAACAGTTATGGAGCGTCCCGGTATGGATTGTTTCATAAAAAGGCTCACAGACTTCAACAGAGGTTTGACTAAAATCCGAATTCGTCGATTGATTGTTCCAAGAATGGATAGACTTGGTAGAGATATTGTTGGTATGTTGAGTTTTATCAATGACTACATTTTACCTAAAGGTGGTACAAAATCAACTGTTAATGAAAATCGTTATCTTGTTGAATTCATATCCGAAGAAGAAAGCAACATTAGGATTGTCACAACAGAAAATGGTGAATTAGACCCAACATCGCACTTGTTGATTGTTATATTCTCATTGCTTGCTGATTTGGACAGAAAAGCTATTCTTCGAAAATTCCGTTCAGGCAAAGCACAACGAGTTGCAAGTGGATATCCGTTAGGTGGTGGCAATGTTCCGTATGGGTACCGTTATGTTGAAAACACCAAAGAGAAAAAAGGAAACTATGAAACAATTCCTGAGCAAAAAGAAAAATTTCTTGAAGCAAGAAGGTTGTTTGTTGAAGAACACCTGCCACCTTCTACCATTGCAGAAGAATTGAATCTTTCTACTGAAAGACTCGTTACCCAGATGCTTAAACGAAGAACTTATCTTAATATATTGACTTATAATGGCGTTGAATACCCAGGTCATTTTGAACCATTCATCACAGAGGAACAATGGCAGGAACAACAGGATGAATTTGAACGCAGAAGTCGGGCAAGATGCGATACTACATATATGCTGACCGGTTTAGTATATTGTGGAAATTGCGGTGCAAAGTTCAGATATCAAAAAGAATCTGCAACAGGTAATGTGAAACTTTCTTGTTACTCGAAAGAACATTCTCACGCGAAAAGGCATCTTGTGAAAGACCCGAACTGTCCCAATAAGACTCGCTATTACGCAAAAGATATTGAAGATATTGTAATTCGAGAGTTGTTTAGGTTGTCCTATATCAATCAAGACAACAAAAAAACAGTTACTGATTTTGATATTATCTCTTCGCTTGAAAAAGAAATTGAGAAAAATCAAAAAGCATTGAACAAAGCAACAATGGAATATGCGATGTCAGATGCTGAAAGTGCAAAGGCAAAAGCGTATGCAGCAACTATTGACAGACTATCGGATGAAATTGAGCGACTTGTATCTCAAGTGAAAAGTGAACGAGAAAAAAGAAACATCAAACGAAAAATTGAAAAAACAAAATCAACAATCAAAAATCTTGCTGACGCTTGGCCACATATGACCGATGAAGAACGACGTACAGTCTGTCGTGAAGTCATTGACCGTATTGTGATTACTCATACCGACGGTGACCCTGAAATCAGCATACATTTTCACCTTGAACAGTATTTAAATAAATAACTATTACTATATTTTCGCCTGACATATACCATTCCGATGATTATAGGTGAAATAAGGAGATATTTAAGAGATTACAATACTATTCGTGTCAGTCGTTCACTCAGGGACACGGCATATCACGCAATGCAGATTAAGGAAAGAATACAGAATGATTTAGGACGAGATGCCACCATTGATGAAATCGCTAAAGAAATGGAAATTGAACCTGTTGATGTAATTTTAGCCCTTGAAGCCATAGTTGAACCTATTTCTCTTTATGAACCTGTTTATTCCGATGGTGGAGATACAATTTTTGTAATGGACCAGATTGGTAGCTCAGAAAGTGACGAGGATTGGCTTAATGAGATTTCAATTAAAGAAGCAATAAGCAATCTTGGTGAACGGGAAAAACAGATATTAAATCTTCGTTTTATTCAAGGTAAAACACAGATGGAGGTTGCAAGTGAAGTAGGCATTAGTCAGGCACAGGTTTCCCGACTTGAAAAAGGCGCAATAAAGAAAATCAAAGAGTCGTAATAAAGAACACCCACATAAAATAGAATTATAAGGGGTGTTTTTATGAATTGTTTTATAACGGATATGAGAGAAAAGGAGATTATAAATCTTCGTGACGGATGCCGTCTCGGATGTGTGTGCGATGTTGAATTTGACACTTGTTCAGGCACTATTGTTTCAATAGTTGCTTTTGGCAGAAACAAGATATTGGGTTTTTCAGGAAAATGCGATGATATAAAAATCTGCTGGAATGATATTAAAGTTATTGGTGATGACACAATTCTTGTAGATTTTGATTGTCCCAACGAGTGTAAAAGACCTAATAACGGCAATTTCCTTGACAGTCTTTTCAAACACAAATAGGCATCTTGAAATGCAAAATATTATATGATACAATAGAAAAAAATGTTGTGTCGGGGTGTTAAAAATGAATAACAGAGTAAAACTTGAAATTCGTGGAATAAACTACTATATAAATACTGACGAATCAACTGAATACACAGAGGAATTAGCAAAAGAAATAGATGAGAGGTTAGCTCAGATTTTAAAGGGTGGCTCATTTATTTCTATGACTCAGGCTGCTGTACTTGTTGCTCTCGAAAAGGCTGATGCTTCTTACAAAAGCAACCAAGAAGTTGAATCAATGAAGGTTCAAGTTAAAGAATATCTTGAAGAATCTGCAAAAGCAAAGTCCGAGAGAGATTATTATAAACGTGAGCTTGAGAGAATCAAGACAGAAGCAAAATTTAAAAACGACCAGATAAATCTTTTTGCAAAGGCAAATAATAATGAATAATATAGAAATACTTGCTCCTGTTGGTAATTCTGATGCATTAAAGGCTGCTGTGCTTTCTGGTGCAGACGCAGTTTATTTCGGTATGGGAAATTTTAATGCTCGTCGTAATGCACAGAATTTTTCAACAGAAGAAATCAAAAACGCAATCGAATATTGTCATGCTAGGGGTGTTAAGGTACACATTACTCTTAACACCCTTATTAAGGATTCTGAAATACAGGATGCTGTTGACTGTGTAAAAACAATATGCTCCTTGGGTGCAGATGCAATTATTGTTCAAGATTTAGGTCTTGCAAAAATCATTAAAACTGTTTGTCCTGATATTGAAATGCACGCTTCAACTCAAATGAGTGTGGGAACTCTTGAAGGACTTTACATACTAAAAGAAATGGG
Organism: uncultured Clostridia bacterium; assembly: GCA_937899735.1. GTDB lineage: Bacteria > Bacillota > Clostridia > Oscillospirales > Acutalibacteraceae > Fimenecus. Next base: position 11,893 of record CALBQZ010000100.1, read on the forward strand.
ATTTACTCGTGCTGTTCTTCCAAGGGAATTAAGCTTTGACGAAATTAAATATCTTTGTGAACACTCACCCATCGACCTTGAGGTATTTGTTCACGGTGCATTGTGTATGTGTGTATCGGGTCAATGCTTAATGAGTGCTGTATTAGGCTCTAGAAGTGGTAATAGAGGACTTTGTGCTCAGCCATGTCGTTTACCATTCAAAGCACAAAAAGGCACAGGACACGATTTAAGCCTTAAAGACCTATCAATTATTGAGCACATCCCTGAACTTTCAAAAATGGGTGTTTGTTCTTTTAAAATTGAAGGTAGAATGAAACGCCCTGAATATGTAAGTGCAGTCGTTACGGCTTGCAAAAAATCTTTATCCGGGAATTATGACTATGCTATGAAAAAAGATTTATCCGACCTTTTTTCTCGTTCAGGTTTTACTGACGGATATTATAAAAAGCAACTTGGCAGAGAAATGTTCGGATATCGTGAAAAAGAAAATGTTCAGTCTGCTACAAAAGAACTTTTTTCAAAATATGCTTCCATTTACGAGAAAGAGCAATCAAGATTTAATGTACATTTCACATTTGAGGGCAAAATCGGTGAGAAAGCAAAACTCACTGCAGAATGTAATGATATTTCCGTTTCTGCAAATAGCGAAATACTTTGTGAAGCACCAATAAACCGACCAATTTCCGAAGAAAGAATTAAAGATTCTCTTTCAAAATGTGGTGGAACGCAATTCAATGCAGAAACAGTAGAAATACTTGGAGATATAGACTACTCGTTGCCAATCTCCGCACTTAATTCAATGAGAAGAACTGTTCTTGAAATGCTTGAAAATCAAATCAGTGGCAGAAAAGAAAGACCATTATTCTCTTCACCTGTTCCAACCAATATTCAATCAAATAATTACAGAGAATTCTATTGTCGATTTGACAATGTTCAACAGATTCCAAATAACATAGCTGCAGATATGATTTTTGTTCCATTGGGAACAGATGACTCAATAGTAAAAACAAATAATTATGGGGTTGAATTACCACACGGTATGTTTGGAAACGGTGAAAAGGCACAGAAAATACTCGAAAAATCTTCTGCCACCTACTGTCTTTGCCACACACTTGATGCTGTTGCTATTGCGAAAAAACACAAAAAAAAAATAATTGCATCTCCATCACTTAATGTGCTTAACTCGCTTTCTATGGATGTTGCCAAGTCCCTTGGTATCGACAAGGTTATAGTTTCAAATGAATGTACTCTTGAAAAGTTCAGTACAATCTCATCAAGTGTACCAATAGGCTTGACTGTTTATGGCAAAATTCCACTTATGCTCACACGAAACTGCCCAGTTAAGAATGGTAAGAATTGTGGTGAATGCAACCGTGAAAGCAGCATTACTGACAGAATGGGAATTAAATTTCCTGTAAAATGTCATATGGGATATTCGGAAATCCTTAATTCCCGTCCAATTTATATGGCTGACAGAATGGGGGAAATTCCTGATTGTGATATTATGTTTTTCAACTTCACAACAGAGAGTAAAGATAATGTTGAAAGAGTCATTTCAGCTTATGAAAACGAAGAAAATTCCACGGGAGAATTTACCCGAGGACTCTTATACAGAGGTGTTGAATAATGAAGAGCTTGAAAATTAAAAAGGTAAGAGAAAATGCAAAACTTCCCACAAGAGGTACAGTCGGCAGTGCAGGAATGGACCTATATGCTTGTATCGATGAGCCAATCACATTAAATGGTGGTGACAAGGCTGTTATTCCTACCGGTATTGCAATCGGACTTGATAACCCTGAATATGCTGCATTTGTATATGCAAGAAGTGGACTTGCCATCAAACACGGAATCGGGCTTCTTAACTCCGTTGGTGTTATTGATAGTGACTATCGTGGAGAAATCTGTGTTGGTGTTATAAATCAACTTAAAGAGCCATATACAATCCAACCTTTTGAACGAATTGCACAAATGGTTATAGGGCCTGTTGCACTTCCTGAATTAATTGAGGTTGATGAGCTTGACGACACAGACCGTGGTACAGGTGGATTCGGCTCGACTGGGAAGAAATAAGCGCAAAGTTCATAGTTAATAATCTGAATCAGTTTATATAGAAAAAGCGGAGGACTTACGATGTTGATGTCTTCCGCTTTTCTTTATTTAATTTCCTCGTACATATCTCCTGCCGTTTGTTTAGTAGCATATTCTGTTACAGTAAGGACTTTATATTTAGTCACCTTTTCACCAAACTGTATTTCAAGAACATCGCCTTCTTTAACGTCATAAGACGCCTTTACCACTCTGCCGCTAACTGACACGTGACCTGCATCACAAACTTCATTTGCCACTGTACGACGTTTAATTATTCTTGATACCTTTAAAAATTTATCTAATCTCATAATCTTACCTGAAATCCTAAATAATAAAAAAACAAGGGTCGCTTTTGGCGACCCTGATTTTTGCATAAGTTTAATTATTTAACTGCTGCTTTGAGAGCTGCACCTGCTTTGAAAGCTGGAACTTTTGTTGCAGGAACTGTCATTGTTTCGCCTGTTCTTGGGTTACGAGCTGTCTTTTCTGAACGTGCTCTTACTTCAAATGTACCAAAGCCGATAAGCTGAACTTTGTCACCATTTGCAAGTGCATCTGTAACTGATGCGAAAACTGCTGCTACTGCTGCGTCAGCGTCTTTCTTTGAAATACCTGCTTTTGCTGCTACTGCTGCTACGAGTTCTGTTTTGTTCATTTTTATTTCCTCCAAAAAATTTTTCTCTTTTTTATATAAAAAGGATTTTATTCCTTTTTAGCCAAATCCCACAGCTTGTCCAATGTGGCCAAGTCTGTATTTTTCATATCCAAGCCCTGTTCTTTTGCCATTTTCTCAACTTTTGAGAAACGGTCAATGAACTTGTCCGTTGAGTTTGTTAAAGCTTCCTCACTGTCAACTTTAACAAATCGGGAAACATTCACTACTGAGAATAACAAATCCCCTAATTCTTCGTGGATACTCTCACTATCGCCCTTTAAATATGCTTCTTTAAGTTCTTCTAACTCTTCGCTGATTTTTTGGAATGCACCATCAGCACTATCCCAATCAAAACCAACTTTTGAAGCTTTTTTCTGAACCTTATCAGCACGCATAAGTGCAGGGAATTCACGAGGGATTGAAAGCATTGACTCGGTCTGAGTTTTCTGCTGTTTAGTACGTTTTTTTATAACATCCCAATTTTCAAGAACTTGTTCACTTGTTTCAACATTAATATCGCCAAAAACATGTGGATGACGCTCAATCATCTTTTTGCAAACTCCGTCAGCAACATCCGAAAGTTGGAATGTGCCTTTTTCACGCTCAATCTGAGTATGAAAAACAATCTGCAAAAGAACATCACCAAGTTCTTCTAAAAGCAAATCCTTATCGTCTTTATTGATTGCCTCAATAACCTCATAAGTTTCTTCAAGTAAATCACGACGAATTGATTTGTGGTCCTGTTCCCTATCCCAAGGGCAACCCTCAGGAGAACGAAGAATTTCGACAATGTCAATTAAGTCACTAACATCATAGTTATCTTTAAATCTGAAATTGTCTACCATTCATATATCACCTTAACCTATTTTACTCTATAAATCCATATTTTGCAAGTATTTTTGCAATTTTTTCTCCCTTTGGAAGCATAACAACATCATCTTTTGAGATACCTTTGATAAAAAGCATTGAAATAACATAAATAATTCCGCCAAATCCAATGCCAATGCCCAATGCCATTATATTTTTAAGGCTGAATTCAGGTATGAATCTGTTGCAAAGACCAAATGAAGTATAGGCTGCTATACCACAAAGGATACCACAGATAATTGGTTTCGCAAATACAGAAATAAGATTGATTCTTATTCTCGTTGTTTTCACAAGTGCAAAAAGGTTAACTGAAACAATTACTACATAACAAAGGATTGTTCCGATTATTGCACCATTAACATTAAGACTTGGAATTGAAACAAAAATAAAGTTTGATACAAGTTTCACAAAAGCACCTAAAGATAATGATATAAGTGGTACCTTTGTTTTATCAATAGCCTGAAGCATGTTTGTCATAGGCTGTGAAAGAGCCATAAGGAAAATACTGAATCCATAGGCAGTAAGGACAGGAGCTGCAATGGAAACACCACTTGCGGATTCACCCTTGCCATAGAACAGTGCAAGGATTGGTTGAGCCAAAACACCCATACCAATTCCACAAGGCATTGCCACTAACATAGTTACTCTTAATACTGATTCAATTGAAACCTTGATTTTTGCTCTGTTCTTCACTGCCCAAGCAGCTGAAAGTGTTGGGATTGCACTGATACCCAAGGTCATTGTAAGGGATGGAATAAGATTTCTGAAGTCAAGCGAAAGTGAATAAGAACCATAAAGGAAATTTTTCACATCAGCATCCAGAATACCCGTAAGCTCCGTTGCATAAAGGTTTCTAATGAAATCTAGATTGCCTGCAATCACATATTCAAGTCTGTTCTGTATAGTAATTGAATCAATAAGATTTGTAATACTGAAAACAAGTGAGCTGAGTGCTACCGGAATGGCAAATTTTATAATGTTCTTTGCAATAACACTTGCCTGTTCAGGTTTTGGAGCATTTGCCAATTCTGTTTTAGTGATGTTATCCCCTTTTACTTTATGAAGAATTATAAGATAAATCAAGCCTATAACTGTTCCTAAAGTTACGCCTGCAGCAGCACCTGCGGCAGCATAAGGATAAATAGCACTTAATGCTTCTGTTTCATTTGTTACTGTTTTTCCAAACACTGTTAAGCCTTGTTCAAAACGAGAATAACCATAGCTTATAACCCATTTAGCACAAACAAGTCCAAAAATGAGTTTTCCCGCCGCTTCAAAAACCTGAGAAATCGCAGTAGGGGTCATATTAGAAAGACCGTTATAATATCCACGATAGCTTGACATTAAACAACAGAAGAAAATTGCAGGTGTTATTACAAATACTGCAGGGAGAACATCCATATTTTTTGCAGAAAGTGCATATGGATATGCAAGTATAAACATTGCTAATGTTCCCAGAATACCAACTATGAGGAAAAGTCTTTGCGCAACCTTTCTAATGATTTTTACATCACGGAAAAGACCCTTTGCCATAGCTTTTGACACCATATTTGAAATAGCAACAGGCAATCCTGCCATAGAAACGGTATAAATAGGCACATAAAGATTATAAGCTGAATCAAAATAACCTCTACCTACTGTACCTATCATATTAGAAAGAGGAATTTTATAGATAACTCCAATCACCTTTACAACAAGTGTTGCAAGGCTCAATACCAACGCACCATTAAGTAAACTTTGATTCTTTCTTGTTTTTTCTGCCATTCATTGTCACACCCTTATGTTTAATTTGTAGTCATTCTCCTAAAAACTCACGTAAAAGAGAATTCACGGGAACAAATTTTTCATCTATATCGTTAAATTGTTTTAATGCATTTACCAATGTCAAAATATGTTCTCTGTATTCATCAGAAACTGTACTGTCTTCAATCATTTTTAATGCTTGGTGTTTAAGCACACACGGTTCGTAAAAGTGGATAGTATTTGCTTTTATATCTGCATTATCACGATAAGGAAATAGATATTCATCTTCACCCTTTGTGACATTCTTCCACAATCTACATGTATTTTCTACTGTGCTGTCACGATACTTATAATCACGAACCATACGACGAACAAAACGAAGGTTTCTCTTATTCAAAATTATGTTTCCATCCTCATCATATATTCTTGATGATACGTTTATATAAACCTTTAAAAGATTTCCTTGGATTTTGTCTGTAATAACGGGATTAAGAGCATGCAATCCCTCAATTATAACAACATCATCTTTGCCGAGAACTATCTCGTTGAATAGAGTTTCACTTCGCCTGCCCGTTGTAAAATCAAAAACAGGACTTTTTACTCTTTCACCACGAAGTAATGCATTAAGTTCTTTTTCAAGGCACTGTAAATCAAGAGCATAAACAGTTTCATAATCCTGAGAGCCATCAGGAAGATATGGTATATCTTCACGATTAAGGTAAAAATCATCAAGACTCAAAACATAAGTTTTTACACCACTCTCTTCAAGGCTTTCCTTAATTCTTCTTGCAGTAGTCGTTTTGCCTGCTGACGAAGGTCCTGCAAGCATTACAATTTCTCGGCCTTTTTCCGAATTGATTTTTTCGACAATACTATTGATGATTTTCTGATATCCTTCTTCACATTCCTCTATGAATTCCTTAGGATTTTCAAAAGCCTTTTTATTTATATACTCAAGTTTATTCATCATATTATCCATTTTACAATACCTCACATCTATAATGAATATGTATCATAAAACTCGCTTATTCTTTTCTTTCTTTCTCGTAATTCCCCATATCCCGATATATACTCAAAAGGATATTTGAAATTAAAAATTCTCTCTATTTCACTTCCATTCGGTGCTTTAAGTTTTGTAACTGCACCACCACCGCATGAAAGAATTGTGTGGCATTCTTCCATCATAAAAATATTGTATATACATTCTGTACCATCTTTTGCCCAACCAACATTTTCAAGACTTCCCGCTGATTTAGACTGACGATACATATAGTATGGATGGTATTTTCCACTTAATTTATCAAAAGCGTAATCAAGCATCTGAGATGCTAATGTTGCATTTTTAACTGCGATTTCAGGTGAATTTTGTCCGATTCCTGATGCACGTTTAACAGCAAGGGTATGGACAGTAATATTTTCCGGGTCAAGTTCAATGGCTGTATCAAGTGAACATTTAAAGCCATCAAGTGTATCCGTTGGAAGTCCTGCAATCAAATCCATATTAATATTATCAAATCCGATTTCTCTTGCAAGCTTGAAAATTCTTATTGTATCTTCGGCACTATGCTTTCTTCCAACAGCATCTAAAACAGAATTATTGAAAGTCTGCGGATTTATACTTATTCTGTCAACAGGACTATTTTTAAGCACAAGCAACTTTTCCTCAGTTATTGTATCAGGACGACCTGCTTCCACTGTAAATTCACGACATGTTGACAAGTCGAAGTTACCCTTTACTGCATCAATTATAGTTTTTAATTGTTCTGCTGAAAGAGTTGTTGGAGTACCTCCACCAATATATACACTCTCAAGTTTTACACCAATTTTCTGTGCAATTTCACCTGTTTCTATAATTTCTTTTTCCAAAAGTGAAACATATTCGGGAAGAAGATTTCTTGCTTTATCATTCTCCACGGAATGTGAAACAAAAGAACAATAACTGCATCTTGACGGACAAAATGGAACAGAAATATACAAACTCATAGAGTTTGGTTCTGATGTTACGATAATCTTTTCTTCATAATCAGCAACTATTCTTGCAAGATTGAATTTTTCATTACTTACGAGCAAGTCATTTTTAAAATATTCTTCTGTTTTTTCTCTGCCCATCTGCTTTTCAGTATTGATAAGCAATTTTGACGGTCTTACACCTGTAAGCACACCCCACTTAGGATAAAAACCAGTATATTCTCCAAAAAGAGAATACACCATTCTACCCATTTGCATTTCGTTATCTTCACACAAAGGTGCTGTAAGTGTTTTACTGAAATTATCAAAAGTAATTACAACTTTAATTTCATCAGTAACAGATGTAAGCAAATTATAGTCATCACAATCTTCATACACTACCTGAATTTTTTCATCAGGCATAAAGATTCTAACTAACTTTTCCATTTCATAATGGAATTTATGATTGATTACAAGTAGTTTCATTTTCTTCTGAATCTTGTTCTGATATATCGGTTGTTTTCGCGTTCAAAGTCAAGAGTTGTATCATCCTCATGACCCGGATAAACCTTGTAATTACCCTCAAGTTCACCGATTCGTGCAAGAGAACGAAGTTCCTGACGAGCATTACCACCGTAAAGGTCAGTTCTTCCTGCGCAGAGTTTAAAAAGTGTGTCACCTGAAAACATCACCAAGTCTTCTTTAAAGAGATAGCACACGCCACCCATTGAATGTCCGGGTGTGTGAAGAACAGTTATTTTTGTATTACCAAGCATGATTTCAGTGCCATCTTCTGTAAGAATGTCAGCATCAACCTCGGGAAATTCAAATCCGGCACAGTTCATCTCAAACTCATTTTTATCTGCATCATGAAGCATTTCTTCATCATCTTTGTGGATAACAACTTTTGCACCAGTAATATCGTGAACCATTTTTGCACCACAGATATGGTCAAAATGTCCGTGAGTAATAAGAATATACTGTACATCCTTACCTGCAAGTTTTTCCATTAAGCTCTCTTCAGGGAGAGACGGGTCAACAACTGCAGTTGCACCTGTCTCCTTATCTGTAACTATATAAGTGTTTATTGTGAATCCGTCATTCATAACGGCTAAATGTTTTTCTACTGTTATCATAACTTTTTACTTCCTTCTCCATATTTCTGAATCGTAAAGGATTGTTACCGGTCCGTCATTTAAAAGTTCAACTTTCATATCGGCACCAAAAACACCTTTTTCTACATTCTTTATACCATTCTCCAAAAGTTTGTTGCAGAAATATTCATACAACTCATTGGCACGGTCAGGATGGGCAGAACGAATGAAAGACGGTCTGTTGCCTTTTTTTACATCCGCACAGAGAGTAAACTGGGAAACTGCCAAAACCTCACCGTCAATATTCTGAATATCAAGGTTCATTTTACCCTCGTTATCTTCAAAAACACGTAATGTAGATGTCTTTTTGGCAAGCACTTCTGCGTCATATTCCGTATCGTCATCCATTACACCTAATAAAATCAGATACCCTTTTCCAATTCTTGAAACAAGTTCACCATCGACGGTAACACTTGCTTTTGATACTCTTTGAATTACTGCTTTCATATTTACCTCTCTACGCTTAATACACCATCAACTTTTTCAATACGTGAAATAAGGTTTTTCAAATGGTCGATACCGCTGACATTAACCGTAAGCTCAACGATTGCTCTGCCGTCCTTCATATCATGAGTGCTGATACTTGTAATATTAACACGCATATTCGCAACCTGCATTGCAACATCCGCCATAAGTCCAACACGGGACAGACAAGTAAGCTGAAGTGTTGCCTTGTACTCTTCCTTAACGTTTTGATTCCAATATGCATTTACCCAACGTGCAGGTTCTGCACAATTTGTGATATCCTTTGGTACATTAGTACAATATCTTTTATGGATTGATACACCATGACCACGAGTAATAAATCCGATAATATCGTCACCAGGTAATGGATTACAGCATTGAGCAAATTTAATAAGACAGTTGTCTATTCCCTCTACAGTAACACCGTCTTTATTCTTCTTTGAATTGTCCTTAACGGTAACGACCTTGATTTCCTGACGGCTCTTATCATAGTTCTTCTGGTATTCTTCTTTGATATATGGCATCATTCGGTTGATAGAAAGTCCACCATAACCAATTGCAGCATAGAAATCGTCAACATTATCCATTCGCTGACGTTCAGCAAGTTTTTTGATAAACTTCTGATAGTCTTCGTCGGACAGACGAATATAGTTTCGTCTAAACTCTCTTTCGATTTCTTCCCTACCTTCAACAATATTTTCTTCTCGTTTTTCCTTTTTAAACCAAGAACGAATTTTGCTCTTTGCCTGACTGGTCTTAGCAATATTAAGCCAGTCTCGACTTGGACCTTTACCTTGTTGAGAAGATGTAAGGATTTCGACAATTTCGCCTGTTTTGATTACATAATCAATAGGTACAATTCTACCGTCAACCTTTGCGCCTGTCATCTTATTACCAACAGCAGAGTGGATGGCATAAGCAAAGTCGATAACCGTTGAACCGACAGGCACATTGATAACATCACCTTTTGGTGTATATACAAAGACCTCGTCAGTAATAAGGTCAGTTTTGATTGTGGAAACAAGTTCTCTTGCATCCCCCGACTCCTGCTGTGCTTCAAGCATTTCACGAATCCACTGAAGACGTTGGTCAAAGGTCTGTTTTCCACCTGAAACACCAAGTTTGTATTTCCAATGGGCTGCGATACCAAACTCAGCGGTACGATGCATTTCCCAAGTTCTTATCTGCACTTCAAAAGGTGTTCCCTCTTTACCGATAACTGTTGTATGAAGTGACTGATACATATTTGGTTTTGGAGTTGAAATATAATCCTTGAATCTTCCTGGAAGCGGATTATACATATCATGGATAATACCTAGGCAGTTGTAACAGTCAATTACACTATCAACAATAATACGAACAGCATAAATGTCATAGATTTCATCAAACTGTTTACCCTGCATATACATCTTGCGGTAAATTCCGTGAACAGATTTGATTCGTCCGCTGATTTGTGCATTGGGTACTACCTGTTTTACTCTATCGCCAATTTTTTCTTTTATGCTTTCAAGGAAGTCATTGCCTGAAGTACTTGACTTTTTAAGATTCTCTTCAATTCCCTCATATGCCACAGGGTCAAGGAAACGAATTGCTCTGTCTTCCAATTCTTCCTTTACAGAACGAATACCAAGTCTATGGGAAATAGGTGCAAAAATCTCAAGAGTTTCAAGTGCTTTATCCCTTTGCTTCTGCGGTGCCATAAACTCAAGTGTTCTCATATTATGAACACGGTCAGCAAGTTTTACGATAATAACACGAATATCCTTTGACATTGCAAGAAGCATTTTTCGGATATTTTCTGCCTGCTGTTCTTCCTTTGCCTCACTTGAATTAATTTGAACTTTTCCGAGCTTTGTAACACCGTCAACCAAAAGAGCAACTTCTTCACCAAAATCGTCTGTCAACTGTTCGATTGTGTATGGTGTATCCTCAACGACGTCATGCAAAAGTGCAGCCACAAGGGACTGACAATCCATACCCAAATCCACAAGAATATCGCAAACAGCAATGGGATGAATGATATATGGTTCACCTGATTTTCTCTTTTGCTCCTCATGATATTCATTTGCAAGATTAAAGGCTTTGTCAACTGTTATGATATCTTTTTCACTGTGAATTGCTTTTATTCTCTCTCGCAGATTATTATAAAGTTCATTAACATTTACTTCTGACATTACTGTTCACCTCCCTGTATTCTATTCAGGTTATTAAGGATTTCTGACTGTGACAAATCAGCTTTTTTTCCGTCACCAACAAAAATTATTTTATCGCTTTCCTTTTCAACAAGCCCTAATTCGCAAAGCACATCAATCGACACAAGCATTGTGCAATATCTTTCAATAGGACATTTTGCTCTGTACGTCAATGTTTCAACGTCAAATTGCCACAGCTTAGACTGTTTAAGTAAACCATAGACACCAAGCAAAAAGTCTCTCGTAGGTGTCAAAAATCTTGCCTCGTGAGTTGTAAGTTTTTCTCCACGTCTGTATTTTTCGTAAAGGGTTTGTGACTTAAACAGATTATCTTCATCAATGCCTGAAAAACGCATATCCCTTATCTGGACAGAGGCTTTCACTTCGCCCCTGAATTCATTTTTATCAATTCTTACAGCAAGGTCAACAACATCTCTTCCCACAAAAGGAAATTCATTTAGTGTTGTAGAAAATTTCATAGCAACAAATTGAGTATTCCCTTTAGAGAAAGTAATTCGTAAATGTTTACCCTCACCAACTGCTTTAATATTTTCAATGGTTACGCCAAAAATTCCAAATAACGGTTGAGCATTCCCTGCACCAAAAGGTTCAAGCATCTCAAGAGACTCAACCAAAGAAGAATCAATATAAGCAGGGTTCAACTTACAGTCAAGCATCAGTGTTGGTGCTACATCTGGAATACTATTTGCGTATTCATTAATTCTTATAAAGAACTCATTGATTTTTTCTTTTTTGATACCCAGTCCTGCTGCCATTGTATGACCTCCAAAATGAGTAAGCAAGTCTTCACAAGACTTAATCGCATCATAAACTGAAAATCCGTCAACACTACGAGCGGAACCTGTACCATCGTCACCATCAAAAGCAATTACAATTGCAGGTTTTCCGTATTTTTCAACAAGCTTTGCTGCAACGATACCAACTACACCATGATGCCATTTTTCGCCACAAACAACAATTACTTTGGAATATTTAATTTGTTTATTTGACTCGATATGAGCAACTGCAGCTTTCATAATCTCGTTTTCCAACTCGTGTCGCTGACGATTGCATCCGTCAACCTTGTCAGCTATATCAAGTGCAGTTGCAAGGTTATCGCATATAAGCAGTTTAAGTGCTGTTTCAGCAGACTCAATTCTTCCTGCTGCATTAATTCTTGGCGCTAATGAATAAGTAACACCAACTGCATTCAATGGCCTTTCACCCACTCCAGCAACCTGACGAAGTGCATTGATTCCGTTACAAGGACAAGAATTTATCTTTGCAATACCATATTTTACGATTGCACGATTCTCATCTCTCAAGTCAACCACGTCAGCAACTGTACCAACTGCAATTATATCTGCATAATTATTTAAAATTTCAGAATAGTCACCTTTTTCAAGGCCACAAACTACTTTAAATGCAACGCCTACTCCTGCCCAATCTTTAAAGTTAAGATTACAATCTGGTCTATGTGGGTCAACAACTGCAACAGCATCCGGCAACACATCACCAACCTGATGATGGTCAGTGACAACTGTTTCTATACCAAGAGTTTTTGCATAGGCAATCTCCTCAATGGCAGAAATTCCGTTGTCAACAGTAATAATGAGTTTTACGCCTTGTTCATTGAGTTTGTCAATAGCTCCACAATTCATACCATAACCTTCGCTGACTCTGTCAGGGATATAGTACATTACGTCTGCACCACGTGAAGAAAGGTATGAATACATCAAAGCAGTAGCTGTAACACCATCGGCATCATAGTCACCAAAAACACATATTTTCTGGAAATCATCAATAGCTTTTTCTATTCTTTCAACTGCCTTATCCATATCGGCAATAAGGTAAGGGTCACAGAATGAAAAATCACTATCAAAGAATTCTTCTACATCCTCGTACTCAGTAATTCCACGGGAAACCAATATAAGTGCTGTAAAAGGGTCAAGACTATGATTTTCAGCAACCTGAGCCGCTAATTCTTTATCAATATGTGCAGTAAGCCACTTTTTTCTGCTCATAATCTTCTCACCTTTCACTAAAAAATTACACATTTTACTAATTTATCATTATAGCATTTAATCCTTGATTTTTCAAGGTTTTTATGGCAAAAACAACCTTATTTTACAGTTGAAAAAACACTTGTTTTGTGATAAAATAAATTGGTAAATTAAAATGAGGTGTTCTTATGACAGAAAAAGACATTCAGAACCAGGAAAATCTTGAGTTTCACGAGGCTAATGGCGTTGAAATCCCCTATCATCAGAGCGTAGTTATTGAAGACAATGTTACTATTGGCAAGGGTACAGTTATTATGCCCAACACATTGCTTTATTCAGGTGTTGTAATCGGTGAAAACTGCGTTATCGGTCCTAACACACTTATTAAAGAAAGTGTTATCGGAAATGAAGTTAAACTCAATTCTGTTCAATGCTATCAGTCAAAAGTTCTTGACGGCGCTGACATTGGTCCTTTTGTTCACATAAGACCTAATTCAGTTATCGGCAACAAGGTTCATTTAGGTAACTTTGTTGAAGTTAAGAACTCAAACATTGATGAAGGAACAAAGGTTTCACACCTTACTTATGTTGGCGACTCCGATGTTGGTAAACGTGTAAACTTTGGTTGCGGTACTGTTACAGTTAACTACGACGGTAAAAACAAACACAGAACAACAATCGGTGACGATTGCTTTATCGGTTGCAACACAAACCTCGTTGCACCTGTAACGCTCTGTGACAGTGCATATACTGCAGCAGGGTCAACAATTACAGAAAATGTTCCCGCCGATTCACTTGGTATTGCAAGAGCAAGACAAGTTAACATCATTGATTGGCGCATAATCAATAAAGACAGATTCAAAAAATAAAATATTTAATCCCAAAGGAAAACTCAAAATATGTTCAACAGATTCAGAAAGACAACAAGCGTATCTGTAGGCACACCTGAATTCATCGTGGTAGGACTTGGTAATCCAGGCAATAAATACACATACACACGACACAATTCGGGATTTTTGTGCATAGATATGCTGGCTGAAAAATTAAATTTCAGAGTTGACAGACTCAAATTCAAATCTCTTATGTGTGACACCACAATAAACGGTCACCGTTGTATTGTTATGAAACCACAGACCTTTATGAATAACAGTGGTGAAGCAGTTAGAGAATGTGCCAATTTCTATAAAATCCCACCTGAAAGAGTAATTGTAATTTATGATGATATTTCTCTTGATGTAGGTAAGCTTCGCATCCGCAGAAAAGGTACTGACGGTGGTCACAACGGAATTAAGAGTATTATTTATCACCTTAATAATGACCAATTTCCAAGAATCAAGGTTGGATGCGGTAAAAAGCCACATCCAGACTATGACCTTGCTGATTGGGTGCTTTCCGAATTCAAAAAAGATGAACAAAAATCACTTGAACCTGCACTAGAAAATGCTTGTAAGGCACTTGAACTTATGCTTGATAACCAAATTGATAAAGCTATGAACTTATATAACAGTTAATTACAGAGGTAATTAATTATGTCAGCATTTACACAGACAATTAAAAATTCAGCAGAATATGAAGGAGTGGAAAACAGTATAAAAAAAGGCTTTCTACCACAAGGTGTTTTGGGATTAATTCCCGTTATGAAAGCACATGTCATTTCTGCTTTAGTAGGGGGTCTCGAAAAAAAGGCCCTTGTTGTCGTGCCTGATGATGCCTCTGCTGTAAAGCTTTGTGAAGATTTAACTGCTTTTGGTGTGTCTGCTTTGCAATACCCTTCTCGTGGTTTCTCATTCTATTCAACCGATTCACAAAGTTATGAATACGAGCAAAAAAGAATTAAAGTTTTACGCCGTATGCTTGATAACCGTTGTGATGTTGTTGTAGCAAGTGCTGAGGCATGTCTTTCCTATACAGTGCCCCCTGAAATTTTAAGACAAAAATCTGTGCTTTTGAAAAAAGGTGAAGATACTACTCTTGAAAACATTGTTACATCCTTAACCTGTGCCGGTTATACAAGAGTTGATGCTGTTGAGGGTGTTGGGCAATTCTCTGTTCGTGGTGGTATTGTGGATTTCTTCTCCCCTGACGACGAAGAGCCTGTAAGAATTGAACTCTGGGGTGATACTGTTGACACAATGTGTCGTTTTGACGTTGTGTCGCAAAGACGAACAGTTAATATTGACGAAATTTTGATTGCCCCATCAAAGGAAATAATTATAGATAATCCACAGGAATTAATTGATAAAATTGAAAAGCTTGCAAGTTCAATTCGTGGTAAGAAAACAGATATAATCAGAGAAAAACTTTATCAGGATATTGACAGATTAAAAAACGACTTGTCCGTCGGCTCAGCTGATAAATATCTTCCCCTCATCTATTCTCCTGCAACAATTTTTGACTATGCAAAAGGCTATCTCCTATTTGCTCTTGAAACAGCAGGAATCAAAGAGAAAACAAATTCATCACAAAAGTTATTATATGAGGACATCAAAGCTTGTGTTGAAGATGGAACACTCTGTAAGGGACTTGATAAATTCAGTCTAACATTCAACGAATTAGTTGAAAAATATCAGGAATTTGGTGCAACTTACATTGATAATTTTGCTCGTGGAAGTTTCGACACACCTGTCAAAAGTCTTACCACATTCAATGGAAATACATTACCTGTGTGGAACGGAAAACTTGATGTTCTCATGGAAGACCTTGAGCACATGGTTTCTAAGGACAGTACTGTTGTAGTCTTTGCAGGTACAGAAAAAAGCGCAAAGAATCTTGCCGAATCCCTTAACGATGAAGATTACACTTCAGTATTTTTTCCCGTTCTTCCTGCTAAGTTTCCTAAAGGTGCAGTTTGTATCCTCTCTGGGTCATTGAGTTCAGGATTCTCATATCCAAGGGAAAAACTGTATGTTATAACATATTCGAAAGTATATCAATCAAAGACAAAAAGACGTAACACTGGATTTAAGGCAAGAGATACCATCCACTCCCTTGATGAACTTAAAAAGGGTGATTACATTGTTCATGCTGTTCACGGTATTGGTATTTTTGATGGTGTAACACAGCTTGAAGCTAATAAAATCATAAAAGACTATATAAAAATCAAGTACGCTAAAAATGATGTGCTCTATGTACCCGTTACTCAGATTGACTTGGTATCTAAATACATTGGTCCTCACGAAGATGATGGTAAAGCATTGAAACTTAATCGCCTCGGTGGAAGTGACTGGGAAAAGACAAGAAGCAAAGTCCGTACTGCAGTTAAGGACATGGCAGACCAGTTAATAAAACTTTATTCACAGCGTCTGCACAGTGAGGGTTATGCCTTCTCACCTGATATTGATATGCAAATGGACTTTGAACGACGATTCCCATTTGAAGAAACAGGTGACCAGCTTCGTAGTATCGATGAAATAAAAAGCGATATGGAAAAGCCGTATCCAATGGACAGACTTCTTTGTGGTGACGTTGGTTTCGGTAAAACAGAGGTCGCTTTACGTGCTGTTTTCAAATGTATTGCCGACGGAAAACAATGTGCAATACTTGTACCCACAACAATTCTTGCTTTACAGCATTACCAGACCATTTTAAAACGCTTTGAGGGATTTCCAATTGAAGCAGAAATGCTTTCACGATTCCGTACACCTACCCAAAGAGCAAAGATTATCAAGAGCATAAATGCAGGTTTTATTGATATTGTTGTAGGTACACATTCCCTTATTTCAAAAAATGTAAAGTTCAAAGATTTAGGACTTTTAATTGTGGATGAAGAGCAACGATTTGGTGTTGCACAAAAAGAAAAATTAAAAGAAATGTTCCCGGGTGTTGATGTACTTACACTTTCTGCTACACCAATTCCGAGAACACTTAATATGGCAATGTCCGGAATCCGTGACATGTCAGTTATTGAGGAAGCCCCATCGGACAGATTCCCTGTTCAAACTTATGTTGTTGAACATAATTTACCTCTACTCTGTGAGGCTATGGAAAAAGAACTTCGTCGTGGTGGTCAGGTTTATTTCCTGCATAACCGTGTTGATTCCATTGATGGTGTCGCTGTCGCGATTCAGGAATATCTGCCGGATGCAAGAATTAAAACTGCTCACGGTAAGATGAACGAGGAAGAATTAAGCGAAATCTGGCGTGACCTTATGAATGGTGAAATTGACATCCTTGTATGTACAACAATCATTGAAACAGGTGTTGATGTACCAAATGCCAATACACTGATTATTGAAGATGCAGATAAGCTTGGACTTGCTCAGCTCCATCAGCTCCGTGGTCGTGTTGGTAGAAGTGCACGACGAGCAAGTGCATATCTCACATACAAACGAGACAAGAATCTCTCTGAAGTAGCATACAAACGATTACAAGCAATCCGTGAATATACAGAATTTGGTTCAGGCTTTAAAATTGCTATGCGTGACCTTGAAATTCGTGGTGCGGGTAATCTTTTAGGTGCACAACAACACGGACATCTTGCAGCTGTTGGATACGATATGTATATGAAGCTCTTAAGTGAAGCAATCAGTCAGGAAAAAGGTGAAAAACCGAAGACAAGAGAATGTCTTATCGACCTTCAAATCAACGCTCACATTCCTGATAAATATATTTCTGCTCTAGCTCAAAGGCTAACTGTTTACCGCAGAATTGCGGATATACGCAGTTTTGAAGATGCAGAAGATGTACGTGATGAATTACGTGACCGCTTTGGTGATGTTCCACCATCCGTTGAGGGGCTTATTGAGGTTTCTCTTTGCAGGAATACTGCATCCTCTCTTGGAATTTACGAAATAGGTCAACGTGGGGATACCATTCACCTTTATTGTGAAGAGATTAATTCATCACTTGTTTTAAATATTTCTTCCATTCTAAGAGGACGTGTTGGCGTGACTCAAAGTGGCAAAAAAAGTATAAATGTAAAGAAAAAAACTGACCAGAATTCTCTTGATACACTAAAAGAGATATTTCAAGCTGTAGAAAGTATGAGGACAAATATATAATGATTGGAACAATAGTCAATACTGCTACAATACTTACGGGAAGTGTAATCGGCAGTTTATTAAAAAAAGGAATTAAAGAAAAATATACCAAAAGCCTTATGAATGCTATGGGACTTGCTGCAGCAGGTATCGGTATAAATTCAGTTGTACAAAATATGCCCAACAGTAAATATCCTGTACTGTTTATTGTAAGTCTTGCCCTTGGTTCACTTTTAGGCAACGTAATCGATTTGGACAAGCGTTTTAATAGCCTTGTTGAGAAAAAAGGCAAAAGTGAATTGGGCAAAGGTCTTTCAACTGCAGTTTTACTGTTTTGTATTGGCAGTCTATCCATTTTAGGCCCCATAAATTCGGCACTCAACAATGACCATACATATCTTTTCACAAACGCAACTCTGGATTTCGTAACAAGTATGGTATTATCCTCTACCTACGGAATAGGAATTGCACTTGCTGCACCTGTACTTTTCTTGTGGCAAGGCTCAATTTACTTACTTGCTACTTTTTTAGGTGAATTTATGAGTCCCGAGCTCATGTGTGAAATCAGTGTTGTTGGCGGATTCTTAATTGCATCTTCAGGTCTTGCAATTCTTGAAATTAAGAACTTAAAAACACTAAATATGCTACCTGCACTTTTAGTGCCACCAATTTGGTTTATCATTCTATTTGTTGTATCAAACTTGTAATTACAAAACAACTTATAAAGAAAAGGGGAATGAAAATGTTTTGGATTTTAGCTATTGCTGTTGGTTTATTAATCAGCCTTGCAGATATCTTTCTGTTGGCAGATGACAAGAAAATCGGCACTTGTATTCGAGTATTCTTGAGAGATATACTTACAATCAATTTAACAGCGTTTTTCCTTATGAAAAACTTTTTGAATGTAAGTAATATCTTTATGCCGGATTCACACAGGCCATCATTTATGTGGAAATATGCTGGTTTGGAAATGGCTCTCGGTATTGCATTTTTGTGTATTATAGGTTTCACTAAACGAGTTTTAAAAATCGAGTATTCTGCACCTAATAATAAAAAAGGTGCTCTTGCAGTAAAAATTACTTCCACGATTTTCTTCGCATTAGGGCTTGCTGCATACACAGGTACTCTTTGGGGAAAAGAAGCTTTTGGTGATTTGGCCGCTGACCAGATTCTTATAAACCTTAACTCTCCAACAGAGGGTACAGATATAGGTGTTTATATTTCCCTTTTTGAGGGGCCTGTGCTTACAACTTTACTGTTTACTGTTTTATTCTGTATTGTTGTCTTCCCTAATTTCAAATGCACATATGAAAAAGATGACAAGTACGTTGTTTTTCTTCCGTCTATTGTAATCAGAATAATCTGTCTTGTTCTTGCTTTGGCAATGTTCATCGGTGGTTGTGCATTCGGCATCAACAGATTCCAGCTTATGACGCTTTATGATGCTTACATGACTGATTCATCTTATATCGAAGACAATTTTGCAGACCCTGCTACAACAAAACTTACTTTCCCTGAAAAGAAGAGGAATCTCATCCACATTTACCTTGAATCTATGGAAAACACTTACTTTTCAAAGGAATTTGGCGGATATTTTGATGAAAACCTTATGCCTGAACTTGCAGAGCTTTCAAAAGAGGGTATAAGTTTTTCACATACTGATACAGGTTTTGGTGGTCCTGTTCCTACACCAGGTTCAGGTTGGTCCGTTGCTGCTATCGTTAATATGAGTACCGGACTTCCAATGAAAGTTCCTGTTGACGGAAACTCATATGGACAACCTGGTAACTTCTTACCCGGTGCAACTGCACTTGGCGATATTCTTGCTGAACAAGGATATGAGCAATCATTGATGTTCGGTGCAGATGCGGCTTTTGGGGGACTTAATTTCTTCTTCCAGTCCCATGGTGATTTTGAAATTCTTGACCATAAAGGTGTTATTGAAAAAGGATGGCTCCCTGAATACTACAATGTATGGTGGGGCTATGAAGATGACAAGCTTTATGAATTTGCAAAAACTGAAATAACACGTCTTGCAAACACAGGCAAACCTTTCCATTTTGTTATGGAAACTGCTGACACCCACGCGCCTGAAGGCTATCTCAGTGAAAATGCAGAAAAGAAATTTGACACACAATATGCTAATGCAGTTCATTACAGCCAGAAGGAAGCTGTTAAGTTTGTTCGTTGGATTCAACAACAGCCTTTCTATGAAAACACAACTATAGTAATTATCGGTGACCATCTCAGTATGGCAAATTCATTCTTTGAAAATGTTTCAGGATATAAGCGTACTATGTACAATCTTTTCTTGAATCCCGCAAAAAATGTTTCTGATATACCTGAAGATTACACAGTAAACAGAGATTGGGCTCCTTTTGATATGTTCCCATCAATAGTTGCAAGTCTCGGTGTTGAAATCGAAGGTAATCGACTTGGAATCGGAACGAATATGTTCTCTGGAGAAAAAACACTTGTTGAAAGAGATGGCATAACAACAGTTAATTCCGAACTTTCAGAACGTAGTCAATTCTATAACAACAATATTCTTATAAAGAGAAAAAGTAACTGAAAGGATTAAAGGGTTATGAAAGCAAAGAAGAAAAATGGTAAAAGAATTATGAAAACTTTAGGGATTGTTTTAGCAATTATTTTTGTCATCGCAGTTGCAACTATTATTGCTAACAAGGTTTACGTCAACAGCACAATTGAGTATATCAAAACATTACCATCTGTAGAAAACACCAATAGATTACAGGTTGAAAAAGATGAAGATGGATATTACACAATAATTTCTGACCGTGATGTTAAGGTTGTACAGTTAACCGACGTTCATATTGGTGGAGGCTGGATGGGCAAAACAAAAGATTTAAAAGCTGTCAACGCCATTGCCACAATGATTCTTGAAGAAAAGCCCGATGTCGTTATTACAACTGGTGATATAAGCTACCCTGTGCCTTTCACTGCAGGTACTTTCAACAATCAATATGCTGCCAGAATTTTCGCTACTCTTATGGAACAACTTGGAGTGTACTGGACACCTACACTCGGCAACCACGATTCCGAAATATACTCTATATACAACCGTGAAAAAATGGGTGAATTCTATAGCAGTGACGAATGGAAAAACAGTCTTTTTCTCCCTGGTGATGAGAATGTCGATGGTTTTGGAAATAATGTTATTAAAGTAAAAAACAGTGATGGTGTAATAACTCAGGCACTTATCACAATAGACTCAAATGACTATCCAAAAGAATCTACTTTTGCAGGGATTGTTGCTGGTCTTACAGGCAACTATGATAACATCCACGAAAATCAGATTGAATGGTATAAAGCAGCTTGTGAAAAACTTAGTACTGAAAATAAGGCTTTCATCGAAAAGACTTTTGACGGTGATGAAGAATCACAGTTACTTGAAAAATATGGACTTGTAAAGTCTCTCGTATTTATGCATATTCCTCCTATTGAGTATCAGAATGCCTGGGACGAATTTAAAGCAAACGGATACAAGGATACAGAAAACGTTAAGTACTATTATGGTACTTTGGGTGAACACGTATGTCCCCCTACCACAGACGATTTATTCTTTGAAACTGCTCTTGAAGTAGGCAGCACACAGGGGATGTTTGTTGGTCATGACCACGTCAACATTTTCTCTTTAGACTATAAGGGAATCCGTCTTACATATGGTATGAGTATTGACTATGTTGCTTACGGCAAAATCGACAAACGTGGTACACAGCGTGGTTGCACAGTTATTACTGTAAAACCTGATGGCACATTTGACTGTTACCCTGAAAACTACTATCAGGACAAATATGTAAATCCTGATAAAGAACAAGTTACAATGCAACAGTTAAACGAAGAATTTAACTAAAAACAATAATAAAACGGAGAGTGAAAACTCTCCGTTTTTTACGTCCTATTCTTTACTTTATTTCATCAAGGTTTACACCCTTTGTTTCTTTGACTTTTGCTGTGAACATTATTGCAGCCACACCAACAGCTACTACAGAAATTGCAAGACATACCCACCAGATTTCGAATTTAAGCATACCAACAATTGCAAGAAGATAACCAACTGCAAGACCGATAATAACTAAAAGGCCCTCTGCACCAACTACTGATGCACGGATATCTGTCGGAACTTTTTCCGTCATCATAACATTCATATAGTCTCTGCCAATCCAATATGAACCCTGATAAAGTCCTGCAAAAAAGCCGATAAGATAAGGATTCCAGCCACAGAGAATTCCTGCTACAAAAAGGGAATACCCTGCGATACAAGTAATTGAAAATCCTGTTACAGTCACCTTTCTGCCAAACTTATCAGCAATAAATCCTGAAAGAAAAGTAATTGTAGCATAAACCACAGGCACCATAAAGAGAGCCTTTGTAATATCACTTGTGCTCATACCTACTTTATGCATTGAAGACTCGAAATAAAGCGCTATAGCAGGCATTGCAGAGTCAAAGATTATATGGGAAATAATAAGATTCTTTGTGTCCGGATTTGAGAAGATGTATTTCACGCCATTGAAAACGCCTGATTGGTTTCTCTGTGCTTCTTTCTGTTGCTTTTTAAGCAGCTTTTCTGCCTGACGTTCTTCATAAGGGCGAGAAAGATATTCTATTCTCTCGTTAACAAAGACCTTTGTATCTTTTGCAAAAAGTATTACAAGTAAAACAGCAACAAAACCAATAATTGCAGGAACTAAAAAGATTTCACGCCATTTCGTTGCATCATTACCCATAAGAATATCACGAAGTGTAGGAATTAAAATAACACCTAAAATACCGAAGCTCTTTAAAAAGCTGTAAATCTTTGCACGATGATTATCAGGTGCTTCTTCAAGGATGTATATAATCTGGATATCATGACCCATAAAGAAGCTGATAATCGCAAAACCTACAAGGAACATTATATAACTTGAAGATAGGTAAATAATTATAAGTCCTGTTGCCATACCAAGTGTGGAAATAGCAAAAAGTGGCTTTCTTCCCCATTTGTCAGCCAGCGCTTTATAAAATGGTGTTATGATACCTAAAACATAAGTAAAAACACCGATACTTGAATGAAGAGCAAGACCTTCCTGGAATGTATAGTACTTACCCATAAACGGATTGTTTACAAAAAACTCTGTAACAAAAGATGACTGAACGGTAACAGTCAAATTACTTGTAACCTCGTCAAGAATATTAACGATTGCAATAAGCACCAATAAAACAAAGAAGTATTTACTGCTATTTGGCCTACCTTGCATCTTTTTAAGCCTTTTTATTTCTCGTTGTTCATTCATAGTGATTTGTTGAACATTTTTCATATTGCCCCACCTTTCTTTCATAATTTAATTATAAATATCACATTAAATAATGTCAATAAACCAAAAATAAAAACTGCCTCAATTTTAACCTGAAGCAGTTTATTTTTATAATTTTGATTATGCCTTAAAGCCACCATTAAGTGTAACAACAAAGTCAACGATAGCTGTTGCTTGCTTAACGGGAACTGTCAATCCCATAGCCTTAATCTCGAGATTGTTAAGAGTAATATATACCACATAGCTCCAAGTTCCGTTGACAACTATACCATTACTATTGATGGTGACCTTAAGTACCGGATTTTTATAATGAAGAGTACAGTCATTATCTGCGATTTTAGCATCCATACCGAGTCCTGAGAACTGACCGATAACTGAATCAATATCACCAACAACTGAAATAGCATGACCAACTGTACCTTCGTACATCTTACCGTCACCCTTATCAACCTGCTCAACCATAGTCATTTCAATAATAATGTTGTTACCACTCTTATATGCTTTTGCTGTTTTGATGTCAGAAACTTTCAAATTCCAATGGCCACCTGTAATGCCCTTAATATCCATTGAGTTGTTTGACAAAGCTGTTGACATAACACTCTCAGCAAAATTAAGTAAAGTACCATTGATACCAGGAGCATTCAAAGAGTCTTTACGCAATGTCATTTTCTGATATGATGTTACCGAATTATGTGTCTTACCTGCCGCCTTTTTATAATAATCAACAATCTGTGCCTTTGTCCATTCAGAAGGATTATCACTTAACTCGCCCGATGGAGGATTATTGTTTTGATTATCGTTGGAATTATTATCCTGTGAATCACCCTGATTATTATCAAAGTTATCATTAAAATCGTCAGGCAACTGACTATTAAAATCATCATTTACAGGACCGTTTGGTTTAGCCTGGTTTGGAACTGTTACACTAATCTTTGCACATGATGTTAAACACACGAGCATTGAAATTGCAACAAATATAGCAAGTATTTTTTTCATTGAGATAGCCTCCTAATAAACATACACATAAATATTACTATAAAAAACACATTTTGTCAACGAAAGTACACATCATTTTGAGTTTAAAATTGAGGAACTCCATCTTTAAATGTTATCTTTTTTGAGTTGCATGGTAAACCATGTATATTCCCCCGTTTTCACGGTACAGGAAACTGCAGTGTCCTGCGTTATAAAGACTCTTTAAGGGACTATTTCCATAAACCTTAGTTCTGCTTTTTGTCCAATTATTGGAATCTAAAATTTCTCCACCATTAAAGCTGAGCATACCCATCCAATAGCCACCCGAACTGGAACCACTTGCAGAATAAACTACAAACACACCATCGTGTTCTGTTTTATTCTTTGCTCTTGGCATTGTTCCTTCTGGTACTGCCGATTTATCAAACACACCAGCTGATTTATGACAATAAAAAAGGTGCTTATCCGAAAGAATAAACACCTTAATTTTCAACTATTAAAACCCGCCACCAGTTGTGATAACGTAGTCAATTACTGTTGTAGCATCCTCAACTACCACACTTTCAATCTGAAGACCTTTAACGTGAACATGAACATAATAGCTCCATGTTCCTTTTTCAATAACACCATCTTTGTTAATTTTTACTTTAACAACTGGGTCAACATACTTAAGCTCTACAAAAGCATCTTTAAAGTTGATAGTCCAATTTGGAAAATTATCAGCAACAACTGCAATATTACCAACAACTGAAATAGCATGGCCAACAGTTCCTTTGAATGTATCACCATAAGCATCGTCTGTCTGCTCAACCATTACCATTTCAACAACAGTATAATCCCCCTCTTTATATGCCTTAGCACTCTCAGCATCAGAAGGAACCAGACTATTGTATCCACCTGTTATACCGTCGAACTCAATTGAATTATTCTTAAGAGCCAATTTAATAACCGGTTCAGCAAGACCAATAACAAATTCCAATGCGCTGTTATTCAGCTTAACATTCATACCATTGTTCATTGTCATATTCTGAACGGACTTCGCACCCGTTGATTTTTTTGCAGCAGCTTTGTAAAATTCTACAACTTCTTCCTTTGTCCACTCTTTTGGGTCTTCCGGAAGTTCTCTTTTTGGAGATGAAGGCTCTTTATTTTCGTTCCCCGTGTTTTCATCGGTTATTTCGGTATCACTTTCTTCATCAATCGGACCACCAGGTGTAACTTCAGGACCACCGGGTGTGTTTGAAGGCTTATCAGGTGTGTTTACAGAACCCGGTTCTTCTATATACTCCCCTGTTTTTAAAACAGTTGATTTACCAACAGCTATAATACCAAAGACTAAAACAAATGCCAATAAAAATGCTAAAATACCTGTCCAAGTCAATGATGATGCTTTGCTTTTTAAAGCCTTGATTTCTGCTTGTTCAGGAGTTAATACTTTTTTCGCCATATTCATTTTTCCTTTCATAACATCAATTATCTCAATAAGAATTTTACGACAAAAACTATCTTTTGTCAACAAACAAAAAGACGGAACTTTCGCCCCGTCATATTTTTTAGAATCCGCCACCAGTTGTTATGGTATAGATAATTTCTGCATCTGCCTTTTTTATCATAAGACTATCAATCGCTAAATCTCTGATATAAATCTTTGCATTATAACTCCAAGTACCCTTTTCAATTATACCATCTTTATTAATTCTTACTTTAACTGTTGGATTTGTATAATGAATTTTGATATCAGCTTCCTCAAATTTAATATCAAACGCAGGGAATTGTTCAACTGCAGTTGCCACATTACCCAAAACATTGATTGCATGGCCAACCGAACCACCCTGGAAATCTCCATAAATACCATCTGTCTGCTCCACCATTATCATTTCAATTACTATGTAATCACCATCTTTATACGCTTTTGCAGACTGAACATCTGAAGGTACCATCTTTGTATAGCCACCTGTAATTCCGCCATAGGTTGTAGCATTTTTCTCAAGCACAGAAGCTATTACAGGTGTTGCTATTTTAAGGAAGAAGCCGAGAGCACCGTCACCATCGTTTACAACAAGTTTAGGCATTGCGTAAACCTGAGATGACTGAACAACATTGTGTGACTTAGTAGCAGAACTCTTGTAAACAGCAACAATGTCTTCTTTTGACCACTCCGCAGGATTTGCAGAAAGTTCTTTTTTTCCACCGTTATCCTTCTGCTCTTCTTTATCTGTTGAATTATCATCACCACCAATTATAGTGATTGTACCGTTATCACCAATAACCATATCACTATCATTGTTTTCAGTTGAATTATCTACTTCTGTTGAAATGTCTGTGTTGTTTTCAGTTGGGATGTTATTATCTACTTTGACAGAATATTTTGATGTTTTGTCAGCAATCACAACTACACCAACTGTAAGAACAACTGCTAAGAAAAGTGCTAAAAACGAAGTAAAATTCATTGAACTGTTTGATTTCTTAATCGCCTTAATTTCGGCCTGCTCAGATGTCAATATTTTTTTTGCCATAACAAATCCCTCTTTTTTTCACAGTGTATTATTATTTAACATCGTTTATAAGTTCAATATATGCTTCGGTAAAATTAGCACCTGCTGTTTTGCTAACTACGTTTACTTCCTCGTTTTCAGAAAGGAGTGAGTGATACTCGTTATCACGAAGCACATAACCTGCCTGGTCGTTGCAAAGTCCATATACCATAACATTTTCCACATTCGCTACATCTTTTAATGGAGCATAATCCCATGTCTCCCCTGTCCATGCTGCATCACCTGATTCAGGTCCACCGAAGATAATGGATGGGTCGAATTCACCCGGGCAGAAGAAGATACCAACTTTATTTCCAAGTTCCATATATCCGATTTCAGTTACTATGATATATTTAAGGCCTTTTTTAACGATAACTACGTTGAATAAATCTTCACGTGCTGCAAGAGTCAATATACCATTATCTACAGGTAAAAAAACTTCTTTATGTGCCACATTAAGAATAGGACTTAATAACTCATCATTATTTATTGCAATCACTTTATTAGCAATAGCATATCCATAATTTGCAAGATTTTCGATATCAGTTGCTTCAGGATTATATACTAATTCATTTTCCATCTTTATTGCCAACTCGGCACCTATTACATATACAACATTAGCACCAACTTTTTCATTGATTGCTTTTTCAATATAATATGGATAGTCGGCTGTTAATTCGTCAGGACCTGCACCAAAACCTGTACAGTGCATAGAGCCCTGTAAAATCCAAGTTTCCTTACCACCATTTGCAGGAACAAATCTCAGTCTGTGAATATTTGAATCAAAAGCAATTGGGTCACGAGCATCGCGCATATATTCAGATATATCTGCGCTTCCGTAGTACAAACTACCCTCTTCCATTGATTCAATAGCTGTTTCCATACAATCTACTGTCTTATCAAGCAAATTATCCATGAAGTGCTGATTCTTTGTAACTTTATAATCATCCAGTAATCCACCTAATGCAGCATTTGTTGTGTTAAGAACAAGAGCTGACAAAAGAGGCACATTCATACCCAATGTGTCAATACAAGAATGCTGATGCAAAACAGATACATTTACACTGATAAGGTTATATCCATTTTCTTCTGCATATTCATTCATACGTGAACGGATTTCCTGAACATCTCCACGAGAAAGTCCAAATCCGTCAACAACAGCCTGAATTGCAATTCCGCTAACACCATCTGAAATTGCATATACTCTTACTCTCTGGTCATCATGAATGGTTGTTGGAACTCTTCCGGCAAAAGGTTCAAGAGAACCAGCAAGGAAGTATTCACCATTCATTATGTCAAGACCCTCTAACAAAGACGCCCCTGCATAACCTAATGACCATTTCGCACCATTTGCCACATCATTTTCAAACTTTTCCTCACCGGCATAGAAATCACTTGGAACATAATCGTCCAATGATGGCCAATTTCTATCATATCCCGGCCACACAAGATTAAAAACCTTGAGTGCTCTATGAATAACAGTATCAAGCATTTGGTTAAAGTAGTTTTCTACATTGATATTTGTTTTAGCATTCCCTGAACATGCAAAAGCTGGGAAAGCAAAGATTGACAATACCAAAGTCAATGCTACCACAACAGCGACTAATTTTTTGTACATATTTATCACCTCATATTATGATATTTTTATTATACAATTAATATATCAAATATTCAAGAGTAACATATATCTTAATCTTTCATATAACTTTGACAAATGTCAATATATGTACAAGATTTCTCGGTTTTCTTGACAGAAAGGTAATTTTTGTTTATTATTTGTTGTGGAATATTATGTGTTTATACACAAGATTTAATTTTTGAGGATATAGTTTTATGAAAGCTAATTTATCAACCGTAAAAGATTTAGTGAAGTTTGCTGCTGACCAACACGGTGAAAAAGACTTTTGTAAGTTTTTCCGTGATAGTGAAATCGAAATCAAGAGTTTCTCAGAGTTTTATGATGACTGCTTTGCAGTAAGCAGGTACATTAAAACAATCGAAAAAGAAAAGATGCACATCGCATTTATCGGTAAAACAAACTATGAATATATCGCTTGTCTTACAGGTATGATTTGCAGTGGCAATGTTGTTGTGCCTTTTGACCCAAATATCTCTGTTGAAGAAGCTTGTATGCTTTTCGACGACGCTGATATTCAGATGCTTTTCTGCGAAGAGGAATTTTTAGGAAAAGCAGAAGAAATCCAAAAGACATATAAGGGAATCCGTCAGGTTGTGTCCCTTGGCGACTGGCATTGGTTTGACAACATTTTCAAGACATATTCTGCAGACTCAGAATATGCTCACCTTTCAGATATCGAAATTGACCCTTATGAATGTACATTGATTATCTACACATCAGGTACAACAGGTGAAAGAAAAGGTGTTATGCTTACAAACAGCAACCTGACATCAAACTCTTGTTACGATACATACAAGGCTGCTGACGGTGAAATTTGTCTTTCAGTTTTACCTATGCACCATGTTTTCTGCTATGCTTGTGACGTACTCAAAGTTCTTTACGACGGAACAACAATCTGTCTTAATGGTGCACTTACAAACATTTACAGAAACTTTCTTGTTTTTGAACCAACGAACACAAGAATAGTTCCACTTCTCTGTAAAGCAATTATCACAAAAATCAAAATTCAGGAAAAAAAGCATCCTGAACTTTCTCCTCGTGAGGCTGCTGAGCTTGTTGTCGGCAAACGCCTTACAAGATTCATTGCAGGTAGTGCTTTCCTGAGTGGTGCTTTGATTGATGAATTTGCAAAATACGGTATTACTGCACGTCAGGGATACGGTATGAGTGAATGTAGCCCACGAATCACAACATCTGACTTCTCTGAAGATAATAAGTATTCAAATGGTGTTCTCACCGGTGTTGACGATGTAAGAGTTGTTGACGGTGAAATTCAAGTTAAGGGGCCTTCAGTTATGAAGGGATACTACAAGAAACCTGAAAGAACTGCTGAAGCATTTACAGAAGACGGATATTTACATACAGGTGACCTGGGTTATATCGAAAACAACCATATTTACCTTGTTGGTAGAAAGAAAAATCTTATTATCCTTTCAAATGGTGAAAACATTTCTCCTGAAGAGCTTGAAAACAAGTTCTGTGATGACGGAATTGTAAAAGAAATCGTTGTTCGCGGTGAAAAGGATACTATTATTGCTGAAATATTCCCTGACGAAGCACTTGCTACAACTATGGGAATTACAGATATTCCTGCTGAAATCAGTAAAATTGTTGACAGAGTAAACTCTTCAGTTAATACTGACAGACACATTCACTCATTTGTTATCAGAGAAACTCCATTTCCAAGAACTTCAACAGGAAAAATTAAACGCGCACAATTTAATTTTGCGGAGGATGAAGCGAAATGATAGAGAAAAAATTAAAAAACGGTCAGGTCGTTAAGGCATATCCCCTCTCTGACTCACAGAAAATGATGTTCTTAATGTCACTTAAGTACGGTCCGGGATATCCTGTTAACAACATCGGTTGCGGATATTACTGGCAGGGTGACTTAAACATCGATGTTTTAAAGGAATCCGTTTATGAAGCAATCGAGCGTTGTGATACAATGCGTCTTCGTTTCACAAAGGACAAGAAGGTAAGCCTTAATCTTCATCAGTATGTTACTGAAAAGAGTGAGCTTGTTATCGAGGATTGGGATTACAGCCACAAAACAGTTGAAGAGGCTGAAGCAGAGCTTACAAAAATTTCAAGACAGAACATTCCTTATTACGAATGTGAAATTCACAAGATTGCTGTTGTTAAATTCAAGAACGGTTACAAAGGTCTTTTCATCAGATTCCACCACCTTGCAATGGATGCTTATTCTGTTAAATTGTTCTTGAATGATATTATTGAAATCTATAAGAGCAAGACTCAGGGTACTGCTTATCCGAAGCCAATGAGACCGTATATTCCTGTTCTTGAAAAGGAGCTTGAATATCTCGAATCTGAGCAGTGTGAAATTGACAAGAAGTATTGGTATGATTCACTTGCAAAGACAAGTGAGCCAATCTTTACTGACTTTATGATTGACAACCGTCTTAAGCACCAGCAGGAAAAGAATCCGGGACAGAGATATGCTGACATTCACTCAGGTCTTCCTGATGCTGATATTTTCAATATGAGTATGAGTGCAGAGGACAGTGAAAAGGTTATGAAGCTCTGTGCTGAAAAGAATCTTTCAATCTTTGCTGTGCTTTCAATGGCAGTCCGCACAGGTCTTTCATGCTTTAACGATAATCAGGAGGACGTTTCCTTCAAAATGATTATCAACCGTCGCGGTACTATTGCTGAAAAGAAATCAGGCGGTATCCGTATCAACTTCCTTCCTATGAGAAGCATTATCAAGCCTGAGGAAACATTTATGGATGCTGTTCAGAATATTTCTGAGGTTCAGAACGAAATGTATCACTACTCAAGCTTAAGCTTTATGCAGATGCTTAAGGAAAGACACAAATCAATGCCTGAGGAATCAAAGTCAGACTCAACCTACGACAGTTTTGGTCTTTCATATCAGCCACTTATGAAGAGCATATATATTGACGAGGAAATGGAAAGAACTGCAAAGAGCATCTGGTATAACAATGGTTCTACAATGATTCCTCTCTATGTAACAATCAGACACAGAAAGCAGGACAGTGGCCTTGACTTCTGTTTTGAATACAGAAAGGACGCAGTTACCAAGGACGAGATGGAATATCTTTATTACTATCTCTGCCGTGTTCTTTTCAGAGGAATTGAGGACAAGGACCGTACAGTCGGCGAAATCCTCGCAATGATTTAAGAAATAATTTTATTTAAATAAGGAGAAAGTATTATGTTTGAAAAGTTAAAGGAACTCATCTGCAACTACGTTGACGTTGATGCTGACACAATCACACCCGAATCCCGTTTTATCGAAGATTTAGGCTTCAATTCCTATGATTTCATGAGCCTTCTCGGCGAACTCGAACAGGAGTTTGACATTATGGTTGACGAACAGGAAGTAATCGGCCTCCACACAGTAGGAGACGCTGTTGCTTATATGGAAAAGCTTTCCAAGTAAGCGGAACGGAGATTATATGGAAAAAATCAATGTAAATACGCTCCGTGACTTAGTTGAACAGGCAGCTGCCGAATACGGTGACAAGACTTTCTTAAAGGAAAAAGCAGGCAAGGATATTGTTGAAAAGTCTTTCAATGATATGCTCCGCGACACAAGAAAGGTAAGCCGCTATCTTCTCACAGAAAATAAAGAAAAGCTTCACGCAGCAGTAATCGGACCTACAAGCTATGCGTATCTTGTGGCATATTTCGGTACAGTATCTGCAGGTAATGTTATTGTTCCCCTTGACGCACAGCTTCCTTGTCCTGATTTATGCGAGCTGTTACAGCGTGCAGATGTAAGCGTGTTCTTCTATGACGCACGTTACACACCTATGCTTCCCGCAATCAAGGCAGCATGCCCTGAAGTAAAGACATATATCTGCCTTCAGGAAACAGAGGGTGAACTTTCCGTTCCTGAAATTCTCGGTAAGTACGAGCCTGCAACAGAGCTTCCTGCTATTTCCTCTGACGACCTCTGTGCAATTCTCTACACATCAGGTACAACAGGTAAGAGCAAGGGCGTTATGCTCTCCCACGGAAACTTTGCTGACAATACTTTCGCCCGTGACAACGAATGCACACCCGAAGACACAACGCTTACAGTTCTTCCTATTCATCATGTATATTGCTTTACCTGCGATATTCTTCTTACATTCCGCTATGGCTCAACCATGTGCGTAAATGACTCCATGATGAGAATTGCGATGAACTTAAAGCTGTTCCAGCCTACAATTATTCTGCTTGTTCCCATGATTGCGGAAACAATCCTAAAGCAGATAAAGGCTGCCTCTGCTGCCAAGCCTGAAATTCCTGCTCCCATGATTGCGCAGGCAGTTTTCGGCGGCAGACTCAAGGGTATTTACAGCGGCGGCGCATATCTTGCTCCTGAAATTGCAGAAGGGTATGCAAAGCTTGGTATTCCCATGACTCAGGGCTACGGTATGACAGAATGTTCACCGAGAATTTCATCCTCGATATTCACC
>CALBQZ010000101.1 GCA_937899735.1 uncultured Clostridia bacterium
AAATATGCTCAATACAGCGACACCATTCTCGATATGTTCGAGCTTGCGGCAATACTTTGCAACAAGCGCAGAAAGAGAGGTGGACTCAACTGCGCCCACTTTAGCCGTGTATATGAGCGCAACGCCGAGGGAAAAATAAGTTTGTTCGAACGTGTTGACGAACCCGACACACGTGCAATGGTTCGTGAGATAGGTTATTTTGTTTCGGAGGCTATCGGTGAATATATGCATAAGCGCAAGCTTCCCTGTATATATAATGGCAGAAGCTCGGTTCCCAAGGGTACATTGGATTATCTCTCCGACCTTGTAGGTCTCAAAACAAAGGAAAAGGACAGCGCAAAGCGTGCGGCTATGGTTGCCGAAGCGGCAAAGGGTACAGAATATTACAGCTTTGTCTGCGATGCTCTTGCATCCAGCCTGCCTGCAGGTGAATTTTCGGTAAAGCCCATTAATAATGCTTTTTGCGGCACCGACAGAATTGTTTCGCTGTTCACTCCTGCATCCAAATATACAAACCTGCTCATGCAGAGAATTCTCAAGCATATCATCGCCGCAAAGGGCGAAACAACCAATCTTAACCTGAACCGTATGAAAAAGCTTGTGGCGTCTGCCGCCGAAGAAGCAAACAAGGCAGAAGCTTATATCCGCGAAACCCAAATGCGATTCAAAATAGAAAGTGCGCTGGAATATATCGAAAACAGCGGTCTTGAATTTCAAAAGGGATTTCCCCTGTTTGTGGAAGAAAACGGGGCTGTGCCGGTTGTTTTGGAATGCGGCTTGATGTCTATCGTTCCTTCGGAATATGCAAAGGGATTTGAATTTGAGCCTGCTAAGGTTCGTGATTTTCAGGTCATCGCTCTCGGCACATTGGATGAACTGACTATCTTAAAGCCTGTTATATAAAATCGTTTCACGTGAAACAATTTTTGATCCGCAACAATTAATGTTTCACGTGAAACATTAATCAGAGTGAAGACAAAATAAAGAAATATAACAATTACGAATTAATTTAAATTTATTCTACCCCCCTCATCCGTCTTTTGCTTCGCAAAATCCACCTTCCCCTCGAGGGGAAGGCGTAAAAAAGGAACTCCCTATCTGGAAGTTCCTTAATTTTTTATGTATTTTGATTATTCCTTAATCATCAATGACTTAACGATTGCTGTCATTTCTGGTTCACCGAAGATTACAGGTACTGGATAAAGTGGGTTACCCTCTTTAAGAGCACGTTCTACAATGATTGGAATATCTTTTTCCTGAATCTGAGCAAAGCCCTTTGGAATATTCATTCTTTCGTTCATAGCATAGATTTCTGCGATAAATGCCTTTGCTTTTGCTTCTTCATCTGCACCTTTGATGCCAACAATATCAGCAAGTTTTGCAAGTGGTGTATAAACTGCTTCACCGTAAGCCTCAAGCATTACAGGAAGAATAACTGCGTTTGCAAGACCATGAGGAATACCGTACTGACCACCAAGGTTGTGAGCAATAGCATGAACATAACCAACATAAGCACGAGTGAATGCCATACCTGCGTTGTAAGATGCAAGGAGCATATTGTTTCTTGCTTCAATGTTCTTGCCATCGGTGTATGCTGTTTCAAGGTTTTCGAAAATCATCTTTGTTGCTTTTTCAGCAAACTTGATTGTTGAAGGAACATTTGATTTACCGATATATGCTTCAACTGCGTGTGTAAGAGCATCCATACCTGTTGTTGATGTGATGTGAGGTGGAAGACCAACTGTAAGTTCAGGGTCAAACACTGCAAAACGAGGACGAAGGAATGGGTCGTTACAAGCATTCTTTTCGTGTGTTTTTGAGTTAGAAACAACTGCTGCAAGAGTACATTCTGAACCTGTACCTGCTGTTGTTGGAACTGCAAAGAATGGTGGAAGTGGACGAAGAATTTTCATAAGTCCACGCATTTTTTCAACCGGCTGATTTGGTTTAACAACTCTTGCTGCTGCAATCTTTGCACAGTCCATTGGTGAACCGCCACCAAATGCGATAATACCCTGACAACCATTGTTGTTGTACATATCCTTTGCTTCTTCAATGTTTTCGATTGTTGGATTTGGCTGAGTTCCGTCGTAAACTACGTACTGGACGCCAGCTTTGTCCATTTCTTCATAAAGAGAGTTAAGAAGACCAAGAGAAGTAAGACCCTTATCAGTTACGATAAGAACTTTCTTAAGTCCTTTTTCCTTGATGTGTGCAGGAAGCTTACGAATGCTGCCAGGACCTGTAAGCATAAATGGCTCACCCCATGGCATAAAGCACTCTGCAATAAACATTACTTTCTGGAAAACTCTGCAATACGCTTTGTAAATTTGATTCATAAAAACAACCCTTTCATTTATGTTTATTTATTATTTTTACTATCAAATATCTTGATAGCTGATTTACTGTCTTTGTCAATCTGTGCTTTCAACTCATCCTTAGAGTTGAACTTTTTTTCTTCACGGATAAAGTCGAGAAGTTCAACCGGAATTTTACGGTTATATAAGTCACCATCAAACCCTAAAATACAGGTTTCTGAAAGCACCTGGTCACCACCGATGGTGGGATGGCAACCGAAATTTGTAACTGACGGATAAGTTTTTCCGTCAACTGTTGACCGGGAAGCATAAACACCGTGTTTAAGGTTTATAAACCCCTTTGGGAAATGCTGATTGATAGTGGGGAAACCAAGAATTTTTTTACCGATTCTGTTACCTTCAACAACTAAGAAGTCGTAGGAGAAGTTTCGTCCCAACATCTCATTAGCAGAGATAATATCACCTCGACTCAAGGCATCACGAATTCGTGTTGAACTAATCATTTCACCCTTGTAGGTGGTATTTTCTGCCACATTATAAATTATATCATACTTTTCGCATAATTCACAGAGTATTTTGCTATTTCCCTCACCATTTTTTCCAAAATGAAAATTCTCACCGCTTACAACAGCACCTGCGTTAAATTTTTTAATAAGAATTTCCGCAACAAATTCTTCAGGAGTAAGGTCACGAATGTCCTGAAACTTAATCGGAATCGGCAAAACGCCAAATTCTCTTGCAAGTTTTTCTTTATCTTCCTGAGTTATAAGGAGTGGGGGAGTGATACCCTTGACTGCCTTTAATGGGTGACAGTCGAACATAAGCATTGCCGGAACAAAACCGTGAGAGGCAAATTCTTTTGTGGTTTTAAGCACTTGTAAGTGACCTTTGTGGAGACCGTCAAAAGTGCCTAAAGCCAAAGCATATTTAGTCATCAATAAGCACCCTCCTGACTGTAAGGTCGCCTTTTTCTGTCAATATTTGTCCAAGGCCCAAAAATTTTCTTTCAGGGGAGTAAACACGATAAATTCCAACGGGATAATCTCCGTGGAGTCTCTCGTAACCTAATTCACCACCGTTGTGAAAGCGATTAGCCTGAGGAGCAGTAACTACGATTTCAGGATAACTCATAAGTGCTTTTTCAACAGATGTGATAACTTCATCCGTTCTGTTTTCACTTACAAGTTTTTCGAGATTTTCAAGAGTTACAGCATTTTCAATAGAAAAGCCATTGGCTTCGGTTCTGCGAAGCTCTGTCATAACAGCACCACAACCTAAAGCTTTGCCAATATCATCACAGAGAGAACGTATATATGTACCTGCCGAGCAAGTCACATCCATTGAAAACTCTGTGCCATAAGAATCATAGATTTCTAATTTTTCAATAGTGATTTTTCGGCTTTCCCGTTCTATTTCAATGCCTTTTCGTGCAAGGTCATAAAGGCGTTCACCGTCTTTTTTAATTGCGGAATACATTGGTGGAACTTGCGAAATCTCACCCTTGAACCTCTCTGCAACATTTAACAACTGTTCTTCGGTGACATTTACAGGGCTTTCGGATAA
Source organism: uncultured Clostridia bacterium (assembly GCA_937899735.1). Lineage (GTDB taxonomy): Bacteria > Bacillota > Clostridia > Oscillospirales > Acutalibacteraceae > Fimenecus. The sequence goes on from CALBQZ010000101.1 coordinate 3,882, forward strand.
AATCTCACCGGTAATATCAAGAGTATCAGTTGTAAGACCTAATTTTACCCTTGCAGAATAAGATTTTCTGTGTTCAGGCAAAAGCTCAATAAAGCGAGTGCAGTGACCAAGCATAATAACAAGCACACCGGTAGCCATAGGGTCCAGTGTTCCTGTATGACCTGCTTTTTTAACACCTAAAATTCTGGATGCTCTTTTAACAGCCATAAAAGATGTCATATTGCAGGGTTTATCAAGACAAATTATGCCTGTCATTAAAACTCCGCCTTTATAATTTCAAGTAATTGTTGTTTTGCTTCCTCGAGTGAACAGTCAAATTCGCAACCTGCTGCTGCGTTATGACCGCCACCACCGAAATTAGCACAGATTTTTGCAGCATCATAAGGCACAACGGTGCGTAAAGATACTTTGTATTTTCCGTCTTTCTGTTCACGGATGGTCACACCGATTTTAACACCTTCGATTTTTCGTGGGAGGGATGCAATTCCGTCACATTCGCTTTCGTTTGAGCCACTTTCTTTAAACATATCCTGAGTGAGAGTCATAACTGCACATTGTCCGTCAAAATATGTTTCAATAGAAGAAACTGCCATCTGTTCAAGTTTCATATATGAAAAAGTTTTTGTTTCAAACATAAGACGGTTGATATTAGTGTAATCAGCACCCTTTGCCATAACCTCGGCAGCAACTCTGTGTACTGTAGGAGTTGTGTTTGAAAACATAAAGCAACCTGTGTCCGTAGCAAGACCCGTATAAACACAGCTTGCCATTTCAGGAGTGATTTCTACACCCAACTGGCAGATAACGTCATAAATCACAACTGCAGCAGCAGCCTTATCCCTTAAAAGCAGATTCTCGGCATATTCACGGTTTGACATATGGTGGTCTATGCATAAAAATACATTGTCACCATATTTTTTCTCGAAATCTGCACCAAGGAGTTTACTGTCTGCAACATCAACTGCGATTATTTTGTCAAATTCAATGTCGCTGTTGTCAAGTCCGTCCCAAAGATATGAAAACTTGGGATGAATCTCGTCATTACAACGCACCATTGACTTTTTACCCAGGGAATCCAAGGCTCTTTTAAGTGCAAATGCACTGCCCAAGGTATCACCGTCGGGATTTCTGTGTGAAAGAATAAGATAATTGTCAAATTCTTGTAAGAGTGATGCACAAGTTTTTACATCAATTTTATTCATTTTCATCCTCGTTATTTTCTTCTTCGTCAGCAACATGTGTGCTTTCGATTTTCTTGAATATTTCCATACCGTGCTGAACGGAATCGTCGGCAATAAATTTAAGTTCAGGAGTTTTTCTCAAGTGTAATTTACTGCCAACCTCACGTCTGATAAGACCTGTTGCAGATGTAAGTCCTTTGCAAGCCTCTTTTGCATCTTCAATGCCACTCATTGAGCTGACATAAACTTTTGCGAAAGAAAGGTCGGAACTTACATCAACACGGACAACAGTAAGGATTTTATCCCTTACTCTTGGGTCTTTCAATTCACGGATAACGGCAACAATTTCACGTTTGATATCTTCCGATACTCTACCTACTCTATATCCTGCCATTAGTCTCTGTATTCCTCCATAATGAATGCTTCAAAAATGTCGCCTTCCTTAACGTCGTTGAACTTGTTAAGACCAATACCACATTCGTAACCTGAAGCAACTTCCTTAACGTCATCCTTAAATCTCTTAAGTGATGAAATTGAGTCTTCAGCAATAACAATACCATCACGAACAACACGAATCTGTGCGTTTCTTGTAACCTTACCGTTCTGAACATAAGAACCTGCGATTGTACCTGCAGAAGAAAGCTTGAATACGTTACGAACTTCGATTCGACCGAGCAATACTTCACGGAATTTAGGTGCAAGCATACCTTTCATAGCATCTTCGATTTCTTCAATACAGTCGTAGATAATTCTGTACATTCTCATATCAACGCCATCACGTTCAGCAATTTCAGTAGCAACTGGGTCAGGACGAACGTTGAAACCAACGATAATTGCGTTTGATGCACTTGCAAGCATAATATCTGATTCACTTACTGCACCAACACCACCGTGGATAACTTTAACTGCAACTTCTTCGTTAGAAAGTTTTTCAAGGTTCTGCTTAACTGCTTCAACTGAACCCTGAACGTCAGCCTTAACGATGATGTTAAGAGTCTTGATTTTACCTGCATTGATTGATGAGAACAAGTTATCAAGAGTAACTTTCTGATACTGTTTGAATGCTTCCTGTTTTGCTTCATATTCGCGCTGTTCAACAAGTTCACGTGCGAGTTTTTCATCGGAAACTGCGTTGAACTGGTCGCCGCCGGTGGGAACGGAATCAAGACCGGTGATTTCAACAGGAATGGAAGGACCTGCTTCGGAAATTCTGTTGCCTTTATCGTCGATCATAACACGGACTTTACCTACAGAAGTGCCTGCGATAACAACATCTCCGGTGTGGAGAGTACCGTTCTGAACAAGCATGGTTGCAACAGGGCCGCGGCCTTTGTCAAGTCTGGATTCGATAACGGTACCTTTTGCCATTCTGTCGGGGTTTGCTTTGAGCTCGCGAACTTCCGCAACAAGAGTGATCATTTCAAGAAGGGTATCGATGTTCTCGCCGGTTTTTGCAGAAACGGGAACGCAGATTACGTCGCCGCCCCATTCTTCGGGAACAAGACCGTATTCGGTAAGACCCTGCATAACTTTATCCGGGTTTGCGGTGGGTTTATCGATTTTGTTGATTGCAACAATGATGGAAACTTCGGCCGCTTTTGCGTGGTTGATTGCTTCAACGGTCTGGGGCATGATACCGTCGTCTGCTGCAACAACAAGGATAGCAATATCGGTGCAAAGTGCGCCGCGGGCACGCATTGCGGTGAATGCTTCGTGACCGGGAGTATCAAGGAAGGTGATGGAGTTTCCGCTTTCGGTGGTAACTCTGTATGCACCGAGGTGCTGGGTGATACCGCCTGCTTCGCCGGAAGCAACGTGTGCGCTTCTGATGTAGTCGAGGATAGAGGTTTTACCATGGTCAACGTGGCCCATTACGCAGACAACAGGATCGCGGGTGATGAGATTTGCTGCATCGTCTTCGCTGTCGTCGATAAGGCGGTCTTCAATGGTGACAACAACTTCGTGTTCAACTTTTGCGCCGATGTCCATTGCGATAAGAGCTGCGGTATCGTAGTCGATAACTTCGTTTACAGAAACCATCATGCCCTGAAGCATAAGGCGTTTAATAACCTCGGAAGAGGTGACTTTAAGTTTAAGAGCAAGGT
>CALBQZ010000102.1 GCA_937899735.1 uncultured Clostridia bacterium
CAAGTTGACATCTTTTCTAAACTCCAATATAAATTTTTCTTGAAAATGCTCTTTATTCCTAAGGTCTATTATCGCAATTCAGATTATTCACACAATAACGCTTTTCCTAGTTATGTAACAAAGCATTTAACAGATAATGACATAAAAGCATGGATAAATGCTAATGCCAAATTTGGAAGTCTACATGAAAACGTTGCTGAAGATTGTATAACCTATTGTCAAAATAACAAGTTAAATTATGCAATTGAACTTGCTGAGGATTTTCTTGAAAATTCTGACAGCGAGTGGTTAAAAAGAAAGTCAGTAGAATATATTATTGAAATATGTGGATATAAGTATTTGTACGATAAATACTTAAATAATTGTAATGATGTTGCGCTAAAATGTATAGTTGAATGTACGATTAATTACAGCGACCCTCAACTTATTGAAAGATTAGAAAAAATCAATCGAGATTCTACAGACCCACTAACATTTTTACCTCAACTTGTTTTTTTGAAAAGTAGCTATGGTCTTCAAAAGTATTATGAATTGGCTAAACAAAATATGACTTTGCCAGATTTTTCTTCGAAAAATGGTATTTCTCCAATTACAGAAAAAATATCAGAAATATCCGAAGCTGAACATATACCAATTCTATCAAAATTGCAGAGTTTGTTATTTTTGCCAGGATTTGTAGATAAGGATGCTTTCGGTCTGTGGAATAGTCTGCATAATGCGTTCAGAAAAATTGCCCATAATGATTACAATGAAGTAAAAAAGCACTTGGAAAATTCGTTACAACATTGCGATTTGTCTGATGAAGAAAGATGCTTTTGTAATAGTATTTTGGAAGAGATTTTACGTGACCAAAATACAGCTAATGACATAGCTTGGAACATGGACGAAGTAATTGGATTTTTAAATCAGAAATAATTGCTATTATTCTGACCACTTATGGACCACTTGAGGAGAAAACGCGGTGGAATTATTTGAAATATTAGAAATAAGTGGTCAAATTATTGGGTGTAATAGGCTGAAAATGGCTTTAAATAAGCATTTTACAGTTATCGCCGACGCTACGAACCAAAAGGTCGGGGGTTCGAATCCCTTCCGGCGTGCCACGAAAACAGAGTACACGATTTGTGTGCTCTGTTTTTGTTTTATGATGAAAAAAAGAAGGGATTAGAACAAGGAAGGAGCCAATTATAAATCAGCAACGCAGTTCCGACATTTTGCATTTTGCATTCATCCCTATAACCTCCAATTTTTAAACAAGTCTGTTTATTCTTTAATACTCCATAACTTGTGCATAAACAGGTAAAATTTACAAATTTACCACAAAGTGTTGATTTTGCATTTTTTTGGTGATATAATCGAATTAACCGAAAGGAATATTTTTTCAGGAGATGTGAAAAATGAAGAAGATATTATCAGTTGTTTTATCACTTATTATGATTTTCTCAATATTCGCATTGGATGGTGTTGCGGCAGCTGAAACACCAACAATGGGAGAATTTGGAGATTTTCGATGGAGTTATTCTGATTACGATAATTGTCTGAACATTACAGCAAAAGACACTAATGCTGGAGCATATATGGATAATTTTTCGTACAGTAATGGTTCGTATAGTCGTCCGTGGGAAGCCTTTGCTGATGAGATTAAGATGATAATCGTTCATAGTGCCCTTTCAATAGGTGATTATGCGTTTGCTGACTGTAAGAGTCTTAGAAGCACAATATTTTTCGGTGACAACTTACAAATTATTGGACAAGGCGCATTCCAATCCTGCGTCAGCTTAAAGAGCTTTGATGTTCCTCGAACTGTTATTGCTATCGGACCTTCCGCTTTTGAGGGATGTACAAATATAGACCTTGTTACAATGGACCGTTATGTAACCTATATAGGTGATAATGCTTTTGAAGGATGTCCTATTGAACATACTTTGTATTCAGGAACTCCAGACCAGGAATCGCTAATATATTTTGAGGATGATTCCGAAAGACTTAAGAATGTTCTTCATGCTAATGTGAAATATGATGTTTCTGTACCAGTAGGTGAATATGAAGTTCTAACAGCTGTTAGCCTTGAACCATTTACTTTTAAAGCAAAGAACAATAATGTTGCAACAATTTTAAAAACAGAATATGATACCATAACAGAGGATGGAGTAGATTATTACATCGGTGCAGCTGCTGTTTCTGGCGTTAGTGACGGTATAACATCTATTTATGCTATTGATAATAATAAGGAAATAATAGGAGCATTTAGTGCTATAGTTGGTGAATGTGCGTTATCGCATAATTTTACAAAACGGTATAATGCCACGGAAGCAACCTGTTATCGAGGAGCACTTATTGTATCCGAATGCGAGAAATGTTCTCACAAGAGAGTAGACTTCTCTGAAACCAAGCCACATTCGTTTGTGTATGAAACCGTGTCAGAGGTTGGCTGCGAGACTGAGGGAGTTGAAAAGGGTATTTGTTCAGGATGTGGATTAGAGAGGGAAAGAACAACCCCAGCAAAGGGCCATCCTTATATATACACAACTATAGAAGAAGCAACTTGTCAGTCACCGGGATTGAGAATAGGAAAATGCGAAGACTGTGGAAAAGAAACCGAAATCATACTTCCACAATCAGACCACAATTGGACAGATTGGGAAGTTACTGTTGCTCCAACTGAAGAAACAGAAGGTGAAAAAGAACGCCACTGCGTTGAGTGTGGAAGACCACAAAAAGAAACTATGCCACCGATTTCCACACTTATCGGTGACGTAAATTGTGATGGTGATGTTACCGCCTTTGATGCTCGTCTGGCATTACAGTGTGCTGCGGGGAACATGAAATTAGATGAATGTTATTTTAAACTAGCAGATGTAACAGGTGATGGCGAGATTTCAGCCATTGATGCCCGTAAAATATTACATATAGCAGCTAATACATAAAAAAGTAAAAAGACCACGACGGATTATTCCGTTGTGGTCTTATTTTAATACATTGATTTTATCAATATTATGTTTTCTAAACAGTTCAATATGCTTTTGAGTAATTTTTTCACCACTGACTGCAATCGGAATAGCAGGAGGACAAGAAACAGTAGGGCTTGCACAGATTCTGCCAAGTGAATTTTCAACATCGATTTCTTCACTTTCACTGAAAACTGCCTGACGGATTGATAAAACTCTTTCAGCCTTTTCAAACACAATATTTTCGGCATACGTGCTTTTTTCAATTTCAAGATTTTCAAATGCTTTTTTCAGTATATCAAAATCCTTATCACTATTCTGTGGTGAAAGCATAAAAACAACAAAATCTTCGTCAGCATATTCAAATTCAATGCCGTATTCGCGGAAATATGATTTGAAGTCAAAATTAAACCCACGAAAATCGGCAGTTATTTTTAATGGCTCATCAGCAAGGTTTGGAATGCCCTTATTTTGCATTATTTTCTTGATTTCACCGCATTTTGTTGTGCAGTTTTTTATCTCATCCTTGATTTTTTTGTCAATATATTTATTACACAAATCCAAGGATTGCAATATCAGGTATGACGGACTTGTTGAACCGAAAATAGCCATAGCATTGATTGCGTTTTGCGAAAATTCATAGTTGTCATCACTTGCAATATGTAAATATCCACCACCGGTAAGTACAGGAAGAGTTTTGTGTGCCGAATCGCAACATATATCAGCACCAAGGCTTATTGGGTGCATATCGTTTTTACAGAATTTAAGATAACTTCCGTGAGCATTATCAACAAGCAGTGGGATACTATAATTTTTGCAAACCTTTGAAATGCTTTCGATATCACATATACCACCTAAATAATCAGGACTTGTAATGTAAACTGCAAATGGCTTGTTTTCGAAATTGCTCAGTTTTTCTTCGATTTGCTTTGCAGTAACAATGCAAGAGCAAATACTGTCAGTTGATGGGGGATAAATCCATTCAACATCTGCATCAAGTTTTGCAAGAGCATAAATAAATGATTTGTGTGCATTTCGTCCTGCAAGTACAAAAGGTCTGTTTGTCTTATCTGCCTTTAAATATGCCAGATAAAGCATGGCATTTATGCTCTGACTTGACCCACCTGCAGAATAAATTGTTTTTGATGTGTTGAAAAGTTGAGTAGCATTTTCTTCACTCATTTTGATTATTCCGTCGGGTGCATAAAGCTCGTCTGCATCTTTTATTTCAGTTATATCAAAGGCTTCACAGCCTAAAAAAGACACACCCTTATGACCCGGCATATGGAGTCGGGCAGTATTACTTTTAATGTAATTCTGCACAAAGTCAAAAATTGGTGTGTCCATTTGTTTTATTCCTTTTTATTTTTCTTCGGCTTCGGCTACTTGTATCATTACAGCACATTCGATTCTCTTTTTAAAGAGTTCACAGCCGTATTCATAAATACCTGTGATTTTACCTGATGCGTGGTATGAGTTTGCAGCACAACCACCTGAACAGTAGAGCTTTGCCCAACAATCGTTACATTCGGGTCTTGCGTAGGCGTTACAAAGTTTGAATTCATTCTGAATTTCCTTGTTTGTAACACCGTCATAGATATTACCCAAAAGGTATTTTGTGTCACCAACAAACTGATGACAAGGATAAAGGTCACCCGTTGGTGTAACTGCCATATATTCAGTTCCTGAGCCACAGCCTGAAATTCTTTTGTAAATACAAGGACCATGTTTAAGGTCAAGCATGTAGTGGTAGAAAGTAAAAGGTCTGCCTTCCTTTTTTCTCTTAATCATTTCTTTTGCAAGAATTTCATACTGTTCATAAAGAATTGGCAAATCCTCCTGAGTCAATGCACTTGCATCTTCAGGCGAACATACAACAGGCTCCATACTCAGTTCTGTAAAACCTAAATCAGCCATGTGGAAAATATCGTTTGTGAAATCTATGTTTTTATGAGTGAATGTACCACGCATATAGTAGCTTTTGCCACCACGGCGCTTAACAAATTCCTGGAATTTAGGAACGATAGTATCGTAGCTACCACGACCCATATAGTCAACACGAAGTCTGTCGTGAACGTCTTTTCTTCCGTCAAGGCTTAACACAACATTACTCATTTCACGATTTGAGAAGTCAATAACATCGTCGTCAATGAGCATACCATTTGTAGTAAGTGTAAAACGGAAATTCTTGTTGTGAATTTTTTCCTGAACTCGTGCATAAGAAACTAATTCTTTCACAACATCCCAGTTCATAAGAGGTTCGCCACCAAAGAAGTCAACTTCGAGATTTCTTCTTGTACCTGAATTTTCAATAAGAAAATCAAGTGCACGCTTACCAACTTCAAAACTCATTAAGGCTCTTTCTCCGTGGTATTTACCCTGACTTGCAAAGCAGTATTCACAGTTGAGATTACAAGTGTGAGCAACATGAAGGCAGAGAGCCTTAATAACAGTATTTCTGTTTTTGAAATCAAAAGCCATACCTTCATATGTATCAGGTGTGAAGAGCTTTCCATTTTCCTCAAGATACTTAACATCTTCAAGACATAAACGAACATCTTCTTCTGTTATATCATTGTATTTTTCTGTAATTTTCTTAACGATTTCGTCAGTACTTTTGTCTTTGTAAAGGGCAATTATATCGTAAGCCACTTCATCAACTGTATGTACAGAACCACTGCAAGTGTCAAGAACAATATTGTAACCATTAAGTTTGTACTGATGTACCATAATTTCAACTCATTTCAACAAAAAACAGGTAATACACATTTGCATTACCTGCTTTCAGCAATTAGATTTTTAATTTCTTATTTGCTTTCGCAGTTTTCGCACTGCTGGTTAGCAACACCACAAGATGTCTTGCAAGCTGACTGGCAAGATGTCTGGCATTCGCCACAACCACCATTTTCAACAGAAGCTGTAAGGTCTCTTGTTTCGATTGTCTTAATTCTTTCCATAGTAATATCTCCTATCTGAATAATATCAAATATTTACAAAAAAAGTATAACACAAGGGTCATTTTGTGTCAAGAGTAAAATGGGCAGTGAAAGACATAGTAAATCATTTGAATTTTCAGATGCTGGTTGCTGCTTAATATAAGAGGATTTACCTGTATTACTAAAATCAACGAAATAATCACAAATCACCATATCTGCATCTTCCTCCTTTGCCTTTATATAGAGTTCTTGCAACATATTGGGTTCTATCCAATCATCTGGGTCTACATGAATCGTATATTCACCAACTGCGTAGTCAATACCACACTGACGTGCAGAACTCACTCCTCCATTCTTTTTATGGAATACTCTAATACGATTATCTTGTTTGGCATATTCATCACAGATTTCACCACTATTGTCTGTGGCGCCGTCGTCTACCAGTATGATTTCCAGACTCTTTTTCGTCTGCGCCATGATACTCTCAATACATCTTGGCAACAAGTCTTCCACATTATATACAGGTACTATTACACTGATATCTACCATTACCGCTCCTTTCTTAGGTCTAATTTGGAGGCTTCTCCCACAATTTTATTGATTTTTTCTAAGAAATGGGCGAATACAAGTTTTTCTACTTGTACTTCCCACAAAATTGCTACTTTACAAGAATTTTATTGTTTTCAGACTTCCATTTTGGCTGTTAACAATTTTTCTTTCTTATACCAGCCAAAATTTCTTAAAAAGTCCGTTGATTCTTGCAAAAAATGGGCTTCACATGAAAGCAATTTCATATACCGCCAAAATTCTCTGATTTTTTCAAAAAAGTACGCTCTTTTTTCAAATTCTTAGGCATTGCGTTGCAGAAAATTTCTTAACGCCCACACAAACCAATTCTCACAACAATTATGGGCTCTACCACTCTAAAAATTTCCTAACGCCCACGCATGTGAGTTCTTACATAAGAATTTACGAATATCAAAGCTTCTTATGAGTATTTCTCCACATTTGACATATCTGCTACATGTTTCAAGAGCATTCCATAAATGGTTGGGAATGCCGAAAACAGCCAGTATCCGATCATGGTCTGTTTTGTCAGACCTCCGCCGTACTGACGAATCGTTGCAATGCTTTCTCTCACGCCATAGCGGATTTCAAACATTTCTCCCTTGGCATCCGGACAGAATTTTTTGCATTTAAAATACAAGTCAATGCTTCCGTCGTTACATGCCTTGATTGCCGGTACCACCAGTTCTTTATAATCTTTATCCAGGAAATACTGTACACGCTCTTTGTTAGCGGTACGCCAATCCAGCTTCAGTTCCGTCACATCATAGGGAACGGTAGCGGTGTAAGCGGTGTTGGAAGAGCTGAACTCAGGGGAGAGGGTCGCGTTGCTGCAGGTGAGGGAAGAGATGGCGCAGTTGTTGCTGGGGGCAGCGCCTACCTTGCCGGACCAGGATGCAGGGCTGACGCTGCTGTCGCTGTTGCCGTCAGAAACGGTAATGTTGCTGAAAGAGGCGCTCAGCGCCGTACCCACATCCAGCCCGCTCTTTACCCGGAAGGTGACAGACACCACACTGGCAGAGGAGTTGATGGGGTTACCCACGCCGTACATAACGAACTTCGTGCCGTTGGG
>CALBQZ010000103.1 GCA_937899735.1 uncultured Clostridia bacterium
AATATGTTAGTGCAAATGAATGGTGTCTGTCACAGCCTTTGGGACACGAAAAAGTAGATTTCCTAAATGAGGTTAAAGAACTTGCTGTACCCGTATATCTGTTTATGGGTAAATATGACTATAACACAGTAAGTGAGTTAGCAAGAGAGTGGCTTAAAAATCTCAAAGCACCACACAAGGAATTCTTTGAATTTGAAAAATCAGGTCATACTCCTCAGTGGGAAGAATCTGAAAAGTTTAATGAGTTGTTTGTAAAACATATCTTGAAAGCGAAACAATAATAAGTTAAACATAGAAATCGTACCATTAACCGTAGCACAGTTTTCTTTTATGAGGGCAGTTATCAAATAGTTGAAAAATGTAACACTATTCATGTTCTATATTTTAAGAATTTTGGCATAAAAAGCATCAACTACTTTTGAAATATTGTATATATGCATATTGAAAAACTTTCTTTAAAGAGGTATGATAAATAATATATAAATATAATAATGTTGTATGTTACATATTAGTTTTGTAAATAACTGATTTGAGTTTATTAACTACTGAACAGGCTTTTATGCTACACATCTTCTGACTGCTAGAAAGTATTTATTCTTAAATCTTATAATAAGTTGTAATGACGATCATCTTAAAATACAATGTAATACTACTACATTAAAAAGAAGGGTTGTAACTTATGAAAAATTTACCAAGCAAAATTTTGATAGAGCCAAGTAAGATTGATGATATTTGTTCAAAACATTTTAAAGATGATTTATTAGATAAATTTTTTTGGGCCTTGCTCGGCATTATTGTTCCATCAATTCTTACTATTATTGATTCTATTGGAGATAACTGGGGACATTTTGAAACGATATACGCAACAATCACTGTAGCACTAACTATCGTTGCAATAATAATTTTAATATATAAAATTATTAACAGAAAAAACGTTAGAATTAATGAACAAATTTTTGAACATGCGGATAAGGAAACTGAATATTCAGCTTTGTTTGTTATATCTAGGATAATAACTAACGCAAAAGGTAAGAAAAGTATTCAAATACTAGTTCAAAAAAAAGATACTTGGAATTGTGATTTTCTCCCATATGTGGATATTGATAAACATTTGACTTTAGATGATCAAGAGAATAATCTAAAAAAGCAGTTAGCTTGTAAGTTAAATATAAATGACCTACATATGAAAATCAACCATATAGAAGATGGCGGTTGTTATAGCATTAAACTTTCAGTGCCAGATCATACTGAAAAAATATTCAGGTATGAATTTTATAACGTTTCACTAGAAAGTTATATGAAACCATTATTAGTTAACTCTGGACGATGGATAGAAATAGAAGATTTTTACTCCGATGCTCACATTATGAGAATTAATGGCGATGTAATTGATAATCTCAATAGATTGAAATCAAAAATTTATGATTCATTTTACGAATCTGACGCAAACAAAAACAGTATTAAAATAGTATGGAACATTACAAACAAATGCTCCTTTAATTGCAATATATGTGCAACATGTTCTAATACCGTTTCTGAATTAGATTCATCGCAAAAGCACCAAGCACTATTATCTATTCTTACTATTAAGGATTATATTCGAGAATTAAATTTTGCTGGCGGAGATCCTCTTGCAGATGAAACTGATCGAAAAATAATTAGAACAGCAATGACTGTTTTTGAAAAGAACAAAATTTCCACTTCAACAACAGGAAAATCTATTAACAAATTGAATGACAATGATAAATTGGAATTACTTACGAATTGTGTGGTAACAGTTGACCTATCAAAACCAGAACGAAATGACATTAGAAAAACAAATGATTATAACCAAACTAATATCAGATATATAAAACAAAACAGAAATCATATATCATATTTGAGAATTAATGTTCCAATTCTTAACACCGATGTTAGTGATGCAGATATAGATAAAATTGTGCAAAAAATCAAGGAACTTACCCCGGATGATGTGTCTCTTATTAAATTAATGCCAGTTGGGAAGCAGACATATGATCAATATCCGGCCAATTATGAAGCAATGAAGATAGTAAAAAAAATTAGAGAGAAAATAGACAATGTAAATATACATTTGCACTGCGCTCTCCGTTGTGAAGAACAAAACAGTCAGGGGCAATGTAATATGTTGACAAACAAATTAGGAGTTGATTGTGAAGGAAATGTATATGCATGTTGTTGGGCTGGTTATCTTGGATGCAAAAAAGAGGACAATCCGTTTTATTTAGGTAATCTTCTCGAAAAAGATTTAAAAGATATTATACATGATACAGCCGCATTAAATCTATCTGAATTAGATAATAGGTCTGATTGCAAAATTTTTAAATTTAGAAAAGAGAATGTAATATAACAAATAGCATTTACAAAAAACACAAAAGTCCAGCGTTCAGTTTTTAATGCACAATATTTTTTGTTGATTTAAACATATTATTTGTGGTTTTAAGTAAATTTTACTTGTTCTATAACTGCTCTCCTCGTGAGGGCAGTTTTTCTTTGCCCTTTTGCCTCCGTTTAATATACTTAAAATATTTGGTGGGGGCAGTTAATATAATAACGATTGCAATATATATTTTCCTGTGATATACTGAAAATAATCAATAATTATCAGGGAGAACAGTATGAAAAATAAAAAATATCTGATACCTGAAATTTCAGCACTCAGTATAATTTCAACCGCCCGCAAAACCGACGACGGATATGATTTCTGTTTTGATTCAACATCTATCCCGAATGAATACCGCACAGAAAATACTCTGCAGGATGACTGCCCGATTTTCCATCAGGCTATGTGCATCCTTTACGGAGATGATTTTCGTAACAGTGAGCTTCTGTGCGAGGGTCTTCGTGATGTTTTTGTGTATGTGGATTTCTCGGGTATATTTAACCGTATGCCTGTCGGCAGAATACTTGAACTGCAGGAGCTTGCCAAAGAGATGTTTAAGCCGAAGGGCATAAGGATTAATTTCGGCAAAGAGGATATGACATATATAGCCTTTGAACGCTCTGCATCTATGAGCCGTGACAACAGACTTTCTTTTGTACGCTCGGATATTTATGAGGCACTTAAGGAAAGAATGATGATGGGTATGACTATCGGCAAATGTCAGCTCAGTAAGCTTTATGCATATAACGCTCTGCTTTTCACAAGTGGCAAAAGATATAACGATGAAGATATCTTTTCCGAAAAGAGAATTATTGTTATTGATAATCCTGAATCCCTTGTAAAGGATGTTGACATTATTACCGTAGCCGATGACGGTACAGATAACCCTGTACGTGTGTACACAAGAGTACAGAAGAAAACAGATGTTAAGATAACGGAGTTTGACGGTGAGGGTCTGATTTCACCAAGGCTCGCAGAAAAGCTTGAAGAAGGACACCACTCATTTCAGATTCGTCTGCCGTATATAAAGGGTGTGGTTCACGAGGTGGATTTTGCTTCACTTTTCAGTGAGCTCGGTGTACCGTTTATCACTGATATTTTCGGTGTTAAGCATAACCCTGCCGATGTTGATATTATCCTTACCAAAAGTATGTTCAAGGGCTTCGGCTGGATGACAGAAAACAGTCTTTCATGGACAGAGTATGTGCATCGCTGGAGAAAATACAATCACGCCCTTTATGTTTCAGGCAAGGACAGAGAATATACACCCGACACTATTGAGCTTAATTATCAGTTCCTCAATACTCTTGCCATAATGAATGATGAATTCCGTCCTGCCGAGTTGCCTTTGGGATGGAAAGATGCTCCTGAAGCAGAAAAGAAAAATTGGATTACCAAAACAACAGAAAATACATATTTCAACTTCATTGGCAACCGGGAAACACGCAAAAACTATCTTCTCGGAAAAGGTGATATTTATTCGGACATCATCCGCAAGAATCCTCTCTTTATGGGCGAGCCTATGTTTCAGTCAGAGCTTTCGGATAAAGCTGAAAGCATAGCGGATAAATACTCTATGGGTAAGCTTTTAGTTTCCGGTGATAACCGTTATCTTTCCGATGACCTTATGAAGCTTCTTGCGTATATAGTTAAAGTTTCCGAGGGTGAAACATCTGCTTATCAGAAACTCCAAAAAGAACAGCTTTACGATAATTTGATGTATGCTCCTATGCCTACGTATAAAGAAAATGACAGCTATACTCTTCTTCGCAGTCCCCATATTGCAAGAAATGAAGAGGTTATTGCAATACCCTTAAAGGATGTCGGGGATATACGTAAAAGATATCTTTCTCATCTTCACTATGTAATAATGGTTGACTCCCGTTCTCTCATTCCCGAACGTCTTGGCGGAGCCGATTATGACGGAGATATGATTAAAACCGTTGCAGATCCTCTTGTGAACGCTTGTGTAAAAAGGAGCAGTACAATTCTTCCCGTTCTTAAAATACCAACTGCCGAGCCTTTGATATCTGATGCAAATGATTGGGAGGCAAGATTTGCTACTATTAAAGATACATTCTCTTCCCGTGTAGGTCAGATAAGTAATGCGGCTCTCAGCAGAGGTGTTATTGCTTATGACGAAAGCATTACCGACGAAGAAAGAAAAGCCTTTCTTGAAGAGGTTGAAACTCTCGCAATTCTTACGGGACTTGAAATCGATTCCGCCAAAAGCGGTATCAAGCCTGATTTATCAGCTTACCTTGAAGCAAGGAACATAAAAAGAAGCCGTTTCTTGAAATACAAGGATATTTTTGACCAAGGTGATGCGGCTGAATGGTATGAGCCTACAAAAGCACAGAAAATGGCAAAATACTTTGGTTGCATTAATTGGGACAGTATTACATCAAACCTTGAAAAGCTGCCCTATTATGCCTACAGTATGGCTATGCAAACAGAAAAAGCAACCGACAAGCCTGCAACAGACAGTGAACTGTTTACCTTTGCCGCAGAGCCCGATTGGAAAGAAAGTCTTGACAGTACTACTCTTGAAAGAGTTAAGACTTTGATATCCGATTATGAAACTGCTCTTAAAAGAATACGCTTTTTAACTCATACCGAAAAAGATATGAAGCGGCAAAATGATGTTTACCGTATTCTTATGTCACGGGGTCAGGAAAAGGATTTTTCCGTTGATGAGATTTACACTGCCTTTGATAAAATGAGCAGTTATCAGGTGCGTCTGGCAAGACAACAGCTCATTGCAGGAGATTGGCAGTTTACACCTCCCGAAGAAAGAGTGAGAAGGTTTTATGAAATTACAGACTCCACTTGGGATATGAATATTGTCAGGCTTTTCTGTGATTTCAGATGTGGCGGATACCGTATGCTTGGTGATGTTATCAGCGATTTTGATGATATGCACCGTAACAGAAGCCTTAAGAAAAACTATCTTTCTCAAAATGGCGACACATCTCAGATGAAGGCTATGGTTTCAGGAATAAAGCATACCGCCGATGCTAAAAATCAGATTATCGCCAACTGTAAGCATATAATGTTTCCCATAAGAACAAGAGATGCCGCACCACCGCTCAATCCCGAGGATGTGGTAAAATGTGCTGTAGCTCTCGGTAAAAGGAAGTTTGCTCTTGAGGTTTTACCGGACACCGTATTACGGTTAACCATTGATAAAAACATTTTGCCCGAGGAAACAAAAAAGAAGAAGTGGAGGTTATGGTAATGACAAATGAATGGAAAGAGTTTCAGAGCTATGTAAATAAACCTTCATACTCTTGCATAAACAAAAAAGACCTTTCATTTCTCGGCAGGTTCAGCTTTAAAACATTGACCGAATATGAAGGTCTCGGCAGAATACTCACAGTAATTGCAAGAGGTTATCTTTTTCACAATACCGACGGAAGCATAAAGGACGGAAATCCTTATGACAGAATTGAATATGCGAGAAACGCCCTTTGTGCATGGTGCAGTATACCCGAAGAAAAGGACGGTTCAGATGTAAACTTCAAGCATTTACATAAAGATTTCCCCGAGCTTGTAACCGAAGACGGTAAGGGCTGGTTTTACAGCCATATCAAAAATATACACTTTTTCGCATTATGCAATGCAAGTGTAATAAGCACCGACAACCTCGAGCGAATATCTTTAATAGCCAAAAATTTTGAAACACCTTGGAAAAACAAGGTTAAACAAATGCAGATTCCCGCTTTTTCCTTAAACACAAAAGGTACTTGGGTACTGAAGTTTGACTATATTATTGCAGATGCTCTTGAACTCGGACCGTTGAGAATGGAAGCAGTTTCTTTGCCGATTGAATTTCATTCAAAGGTTGTTATGTGCGATGATAAAGGCTTACCCTTTGAAGCTGTGCGGGATGTTGTTTGCTACTGTCTTGCCAACAAAACAGAGGACAGTGAATGGGTTGTACTTCCCGTTGCAAGCTTTGACTGCTATTACAACAGCACCATTTTCAGTAAAAAGTGGCTGTCGAGAATTCCCGAAACAATAATCAAGCGTGAAAGTGCACTTGGTGTTTGCAGGGTTAAACTGATGCTTGAATAAGAAAATCCCCTAAAGTAGTCTTGAAAACTTTTTGCTTTTTCAAGTGTCTACTTTAAGGGGATTATATCATTTGACTGCTACCTTAACGAGATGTGTTTTTATGGTTTCAAGTGACCGATTTGGTCTGTTGAAAATATTTAGTGGGGGCAGTTATTATAATAATGGAAATGTATTATTTTTTTAGCGCTGGTATATATGATAAATCCCCGTTGAGGCAGGATTACTGCGACAACAGAGATAGGGATTATCTTATTTCATTCAGACTGTAAATATACTTAAATTCGATTTTATCAGAAGAATCGCTTTCTTGACCTTCAAGCTCTTCTTTCAATGAGTTGTTTTCATCAATGATAAAGTATATGATTCTGCAACCGTATTCTACAGCGGTCGGTATGAAAACATCTGCAACCCATTTTGTATCAACAGGATGATTTTCAAAGCCTGTTCGGGTGTCTGCAACATAGTTGCAATCGCTATGATTTTTGATAATATTCAAGGCATACTCCAACGGTTTGCGATAATCATCAAAGCAGCAGAATTCTTTCCATTTTACAAAAACAACATTGTAAGCTTCTTCATAATGGACTTCGCAATATTTTGTGTTATACATAATTATCTCCTTTCAATTCTTTCTGAATACATCAAGCATATGAATAGACATACCTACACAATCCTCACGTTCGCAAAGATTGAAAAGAAATTTCATATACTCCTCAAATTCACGGTCACTTAAATCATCAAACTTGTCATCGAATATGTAAGACAACATGTCGACACCGACAAAGTGAAGTCTTGTAACATTATGACTTTCCATAAGCCTATCAATATCAGCTTTACGGTAAAGTTCGAATATTTCCTCGGGTGCTGAAACTGTATGATAATCCTCTTTGATAAGACCTTTTTCTAAATAATCAAGCACAATATTTTTATAAAAGAACTTATAAATCGAGGTATCATTATTACAGTAAGAAGCATATATTACACCGTTTGTTTTTGCTAATCTTATTGCTTCACCAAGAGCTTTATGTTTATCCGCATCCGTAAAAAGATGGTACATAGGACCTAGCAGTAACACAATATCATAGGCATCTCTTTCAAATGCAGACATATCGCAAGCATTGCCTTCAAAAATTTTGATATTGTGATTGGGTTTGACTTTTTTCTTCATTATTTCAATGTTATGCGGAACAAGCTCAACCGCCGTAACATCATAGCCCATTTCAGCAAGTGCAAGAGAATATCTGCCTGTACCTGCACCTATTTCAATTATTTTTGCACCTGGTGTAAGATACTTTTCAATATATTTCATTGTAGTAAGAAATTCGGGCATTCGGCTTTTACGCATTAGCCTCCCTTCTTCGTCGTAGTTATTGTAAAAACCAATAACACTGTTTTCTGTTGTTGCTTTTTCCTTGAATTCTTCTGATAGTTTCATAAAAACTCCTCCTGAACAAAAAAATTAACGGTGTAAGCTCATACAATAAGCCTACACCGTTATAATCATATCGTTATAAAAATACAGTTACGTATCCGAAAATGAATATAGAGGTATAGACCTGCAACCATAATATGGTGCAAGCCAAAGCATATACATTTCTGTTCTGTTTGAAAAATATGCGTTCAAATCAGTTACCTCTCTACTGTATTTTTTGTAAATATATCACATCAATCTTCTGTTGTCAAGTTCTTAATAACTCCCCACGCTTCAACAAGTCTATCCACACTCCAACCGGCATTGGCAGGTGAGGTTGATGGCAAACAAACAGCATCTCTGCCGATTGTGTCACGGATATACTTATTGTAATACTTTTCAGCAGTTTTGCCGTTAACTAAAATCTGCTTTATATCAGCGTTATCAAGTATCTCCGCAAGGTCGTTTGCAACAACATTTTTAATCGAGCTGTCAGAGCTCCCCGTTATATCACAAGAGGCGATTACGTCCCACAATGCAATATGATTTGCGTGTAGAAAATTGCTTTTCTCCTCAATAGTTACAGGTATGTCAGTACCCATAACTGCAGAAACAACCCTCCAGAATCTGTTCTGCGGATGACCGTAGAAAAACATCTGCTCACGGGATTTAACTGACGGAAAGCTGCCGAGGATGAGCACTTTAGAATTTTTGTCATATAAGGGCGGGAACGGGTGTTTTGGCATATTATATACTCCTCATAAATTCTTCAACCTGCCGTTTCGTTTTCAAAACAACAGTTTTATCTTGGTACTTATCTACGATTTCAGCATAATAATTTCGTCTTTCTTTGTTTCTGCAACCGAAAAGAGTAAACTTCACAAACCACCAATTCATATCGTTGGCGTAACCGTTTTGTCTGCGGCTCTTTGTTCGTTTAACTGCACGGAAAAAGCAAGTAACTCTCGGAAGCTGAATCAAGACTATTTTGTCCGCCCTTTGCAGTCGCTCGTCTATCATCAGATATATATAGTAGCCGTCAATAATCCAATCTTCTTTCGTCATAAAGTCTACAACCTTGGGCAGTACAACAGAATCATCTATAGGTTTCCATTCCTTGTCCCACTTGATATCATCAAGGTGAAGGACGGGGATATTTTTCTTTTCAGCTATGTAGTCAGACAGATATGTTTTACCGCTTCCGGCATAGCCTAAAACTGCGATTTTCATTATCCTTCACCTCTCAATAGTTTTACTTATAAAATGTTGTAGTCCATATTTTGAAGCCGTTCTTTTCATAAAATCTGCGGACTGCTTCTGCATCTATTGTGGCAGATGAAAGAAAAATATGTTCAACGCCATTTTTCTTTGCTTTTTCTTCAACTATTGTTAAAAGTTCTGCTCCAATACTCTTACTTCTGTATGCAGGAGCAATGTACAAATCATTAACCTGAAGATATTCTGTGTTCAGCGGAAATACATTCATGTAGTTATCTTTGTCGTTTGTCCTTACTTCACATGTCACATAACCTACAACCGTTTCACCGTCAAGAGCAATATAAAAATACTCTTTGTCATAAGATTGAATTTCATCTTCAGAATCGGCAATAAAGCCATAAGTTATAGCTTCAGTTTGCCATTGCTTTTGTAGATTAGCAACGAATTTGGCGTAGTGGTTTCCAAACTGCTTATATGTAACACTCATATCATTTCACCTTGCTTTTATAACCATTCATCAACAAATCTTTCAAATTGCCACTCAGGGCCTTCAAAAAGAAACTGCAATAATACTTGTCTTAAATCGTCTTTAGACATACTGCGCACAGTGTTGATCACATTGTCACAAAGTTCTTCAAACTCCTGTTCTCTTTGTTCCTCTTCGGCTTTGTATTCTTCAAGCTGTCTTTTATAACGCTCTGCTTCATCAGGAAACGCCATAAAATATACCGCCATCATATGTTTGCATATTCTTCTGCCGTTTGCAAATGGACAGTCACAAACCGAAGTTTTTGGTTTGTTGATATTAAGATGTACTTTATACGGCTTTTCTTCGCTGCCTTGTACCAAAGCATCATATTCAATATCGCTGATTTTAACAAGGTTGGAAACCTTATTCTTAAGAAAATAGTCGTATCCACGATAAACTGATTTTCCGCTTGCGCTTGTGAATATACTCATAACTTTCTCCTCTTAAATCGTTTTCTCATATATGTATAAATTATTCTCAGGCGATTTCTCTCCGCTGTTCGTAAACCCTATTGCACTCCAAAAAGGCTCACCCGTAACAGGGTCGGCGGTAAGCCAAATATTACTGACACCGTTTGATTTAAAAATACTTTCGAGATGTTTATATATCTCTCTGCCGTAGCCATTTCGTCTGTATTCGGACTTCACATAAAACTCCATCACATAACCCCAACCGGGACGTACATAACCTCGGTGTTCTTCACGGTCAATCTTGCCGTAAGCGAAGCCGATTAAATCTTCACCAAGATAGCAAAGTTCTACAAATCTGTCTTTATCTTCAGATATGCTGACGATACTTGCAATAAATCTTTTTAGGGTTACTTCGGGCGTTTCTCTGCCCACATTACTGTCAAGTTCATGACAATAGGGAAGCATAATACTTTCAAGGAGTTTGTGATACTTTCTCTTGTTTTTTACTGTTACAAATTTTAATTCGTTCATTACTGTACCTCTTTCATAAAATAAAAAATGCGTCTCTGACCGTGAAATCAGAAACGCATAAATCCGTATAAAAGAAGTATTATTTGCAAACGGACAAAACGGTAGCTGACTTCACCAAGTAAATTCTTTTCATCATTTTGTCCACCTGCCTTTCAGTAATTTTCTATAATTATACTCTTCTGTACCAAGAAAGTCAATATTTTGAAAAAACATGTAATTTTGATTATTACTTAAGCAATCATAAAGTTTTTGAGTGTTATCAATCGATAAAAATCTATAATGATTGTTGAACTGTTACAAATTTTATGATATAGTGTTATCAAGCAATAAAGCAAAATAGCGTTTGTTAACGAATTTGTTTTTAGGATAATGCACATGTATTGATAACAAGGAGTCTAACTATGGAAATTGATTTTGGATTATCTGTTACTTTTGATGGAAAAAACTATACATTGATGGTTCCAGACCACGTAAAAGAATATCCTATAGGTGGTTTAATATGTGAATATTGTCGTTTATCGCCTACTGAAATAAAGGATGTTATTATTTCACTATCAGATTTAAATAACGAAGTTACACCTGATAATGTTATTTCAACGCATATGCAATTTCATCAAAAATTGCTCGAAACTTTTCCTCCTGTCACAGCCAATATGATTTCTTTAGAATTTTTACACGGTCTTGAAGATTGGATGAAAGCAATTCGTGAAAACAGAACAGATGAATATATAAATGACTTTTTCGAAATTAAAGAAAACGATAAAATTAAAGAGTTTATTTTAGGTGATACACCATATACAGAGTTCGGTTGCAATAGTATTTTTCAAATAATGCTATCATCTTATTATGGATTCGCTATGAATTATATAAATGTCAAATATATGTTAAATCAGATACTTGG
Organism: uncultured Clostridia bacterium; assembly: GCA_937899735.1. Classification (GTDB taxonomy): domain Bacteria; phylum Bacillota; class Clostridia; order Oscillospirales; family Acutalibacteraceae; genus Fimenecus. Next base: position 11,479 of record CALBQZ010000103.1, read on the forward strand.
TAAAGATGGGGATTCTGAGCAACGCGATAAGGTGCTTGATTTGTACAGTGACATGTACGTCAATCTTATTGATATGCAACACATTGATTTTCGCATAATGTATACAATAGAAAACGGTCTGGAATCTTTATATACCATAAAGTCTTCAATATCTCTTTTGCTCTTTGAAATGGCACATTGTTTGCAAGAAGATAAACAGATTCTTGTTTGTTCAAACTGTAATGAAGCATTTGTCCCCGAGGGTAGATGTGACGCTATATATTGCTCATATCCATCTCCGCAAAATGCAAACAAAACCTGCCGGGAAATTGGAGCTCAAGTAGCAAGAAGCAATAAAGAAAAAACGGATATTGTAACCAGAGAGTACAGAAAAGTATATATGCGATATAAGATGATGACCAAACGGCATCCGGAGGACCGTTCAAAAAAGAAACTATTTGAAGAATTAACTCATGGAATAAAAGGATGGAGAAAAGGTTTAAGTGATGGCACAAAAACTACAAAAGATTTCTTATTGTGGCTTGAGCAATTTTAAAGCCATAATAATATTACTATTTTAAGAAGTTGATTATAAATTGAGGTGAATTCTAAATGTCGAAAAACAGAGATGACTTTACAAAAACAACAATAAATCGAGCAGCAGCAAGAGTAGGATATCGCTGTTCTTATCCAGGATGTCCAAATGCTACAATAGGCGCATCAATGGAAAGCAACGATAGCATTTCAACTCTTGGTGTAGGAGCACATATATGTGCTGCAGCAAAAGGTGGACCAAGATATGATGAAAATATGACCGTTGATGAAAGGCGTGGTATTGATAACTGCATTTGGTTATGTCAAACACATGCGAAACTTATTGATACGGATGTAGAAACATACACCGTTGAAGTTATTAAGGGTTGGAAAAAAGAAGCAGAAAAAAATGCATCTTTAGCACTAGCTGATACAAATTATTTTGATGAATATTACAGAAATAATGGTGAAAATCTATTTGCATTAGAAGGTATATTTAATGGTTTACTTGCAGAAGGCGATTATAAAACACTTTCAGTAATGTTGAACCAATACCATTCTTCTTTTTCTGAGGTTTATGACGAGCTGGTATTGAGATTTAATATTATTTATGATGTGTATTGCAACCGTAATAAATTAGCAGCAGATTTAACCGAATATTTGAATTTAAAAGTCAAAACAGGCGTTGACCAAATAATAGAGGTATTTGTATCTTTTTTGATGCAAAGCGAATTATCATTGATATTTCCTTTTGCAGTAAATCCTAAATTAAAAGAGCTTGCAGAATTAACCATAGAAGAAAAGTTAATTTCACAACTAATAAAGCCAATAGAAGACGCTGAACCTTTTGAAATAGCAGCGGAACATGAATCCCTCTTTAATAAAACAATTTCATATATAGCATTTGATAAAAAACTTTACTCGCTTTTGAACGACAAAAAAGAAAACATAGCTATATCTAATGAGGAGTTTTATTATAAAATAATTTTTACCGTATATAGTGCTGTCAGGAATGTAGTTGTTTTGTCTTCTGACTATCAAAAAGAGTTAGATTACATACAACAAAATTTTGATAAAATTAATCAACTGGATATTGAATTACAAATCCCTATATTTGAGAGATTACTGAACATTTCAATAAATAATCCAGATAATTATAATGCTATTTACTCCCATTGTCCTTCAAAGGCAAAATCAGTTAACTCTATAGTGGCATTAAATAATCTTTTTGATGTTATCAACAACTTGGAATCTATAGATATGGAAAGTTTGTTGCAATCTTCAGTTGAGACAAACAATTTCTGGGCGTTATCTGAATATGTTTCAAAATTAACACCGCAGAAACAAGAGTTATTTTTAGATGAACACCAATTTTTATATTCAAAAGACTCTACTTTTATTTACAGAAAACATTTATTATCAAAAGATAATACTGATTTAAAAGTTTTGATTGAGAGGTATAAGGATAAATACAAAAAAGATTTTTTATTTCATTGCGTAGCCGCTTTTTACTCCGAAGACACAGAAGGTGAGTTGCAGTGGTTAAAAAGTAACTGGGATTTGGTTCAAGGTCAACACTTGCCGGCATATTTAGATACTTTAGTGAAATTTGAAAAATATGATGATTTGTATCAATTATCATTATTATTAAAAGATAAAGATATTAAATATAAAATTGCATGTTGGCTTCAAAACAGCTCAGAAACCAAACACATAGAACAATGCAAATCAATTTACTTGGAACTCATTAGCGAAGGTTTTTCTTCTCGTGGTTTACATCACAATTTAGCTGTTATTAATTGGTCTTTGGGAGAGGTTGAAAATGCTCTTGAGCATTTTCAAAAAGAATATGATTCATATCCGGATGTTCAATCATTAAAAGGGCTTTTAAATTTAAGACATCAAACCAATAGATTTATTGATGATTCTTATTTTAAAAATGCGAAAGCATCAACGGATGCAAGCATCCAAAACCTGGTCGGTTCAACATTAATGCGTCTAAACAGAAAAAATGAAGCAGCCATTCACTTTCTGCGTTCATTACTCATTGATGACAATAATCCCTACTGTTTAAGAGGATTGTATGCCGCATATTCAGAACTTGATGATAATGAACCTGATATGGTTGATAGTAATACTGTTTGCGAACTTAGAAATGGAAATGAATCAGTAAAAGTTGCTATTCATAAAGCTGAAACACTTGAGAATATCCAAGCTAATTCATTTGCGGAGTGTATTCATTTTTCAGAATACGATGAAAAAACAGCTAATCTTATATATGCAAAACAAGGAGATGTGGTTTCTGTTTTTGGTTGTGATTATACCGTAGAAAAAATAACTTCATTAAACAGTTATGTTTCTTCTTTTGCTTTTGCTGATATAATAAAAGACCCTTCTACAAGAAAAATTGAAGGAATCGATGCAGATGATTTTATTGAAAATATTACAAATATTTTAAGAGAGGAACAGGCGAAAAGGCAAGATGTTATCGATGAGTATAACACTTCACCATTGAGATTACCTTTGCCTTATTTATCAAATGTTTTTGGTAAAAGCCAACTTAACACATGTGAGTTTCTTTTATTTGGTAATAAAGCTAAAATCAGAAACAACACAAATGATATTTCTTCTGAAGAAAATGATGTTACATATATACTATCTTATGACAGTATAGTAATATTAGCACATTTAGATATGTTAGAAGAACTAAAAAATTTAAACTATGTATGTCCAACTCAGGTGAAAGAACAGTTGTTAAGTGACATAAATGGTGAAATATCAGATATTAAAAATAAAAGACAAGTAGGTTCAATGTCTTATTCCAACGACAAATTAACTCTATTTGAGCATAACCAACAATCACGCCAGTCTCGATATCAATTTTTAATACGAATTAGAAGTTTTCTTGAAAATGCAAAATGTGAAAATAGCTCAGATTTTCATAGTGATAATTTTGATTTTGGCGAATTTGTGAAGCATAACTTTTTTTGTGAGAATAGTTCTTTGGCCATGTTACAAAGTATTAAAAACAGCGTGCTTGTTTCTGATGAACAATTCTTATATTCAATCGCAAATCTTGAGGAATTAGCAACAGTTGGTATTTGTCATATTCTAACTCAATGCAATTATACTTGGGAAGAACTATTGCAGAAGATAAAAACATTATCTCAAATGAATTTTTCATATTATTTCCCACCAAATCTTTATAACCTAATTGTTGAGTTAATATATGCAGACGAAGAAAGGGTCGCAGAAGGCGAAGTTGCGCTGAGTCAATGGTTGTTGTATGATTTAGAGGATGAGCAAACATCAGAACATCACAGACAAGTTATAATTCAATTGATTAGAGATTTGGCGACAATTGACCCAAATTTCAGAGATTTGCAAACACCTTTGCATAAAATAGCTGTTCATCATTTTGCTAGCTTGTATCCGGAAGAAACGAACAAAATAATATGCAATGCGTTTTCTAATCTCAAAGATAACATCTCAAATATTGAAATTGAAGATTAACCACAAAGGAACACCAAGAAAAATATTTTTCTTGGTGTTCCTTATCAATAATTAACTCATACCAAAATCAGTTCAGTTGTCACAATCTCTCTTGCCCTTGCCTCAATATTCTGCATACGGCATATCCACTCAAGCTGATTCTCTTCTTTCAGTTGCTCGGTTACGCCTTCACTTTCTTTCATCTGTTCAATAAGAGTATCATACATATCCTTTGCCTGATTTTCAATCTCTGCACAGTGCTGATAAAGTTTGCCTTGACCAAGTAGTAAACTAAAAAGCACCTTCTTATGTTTTTCAAGATAATCTTTGTGCATCATACCCCATTTGCCGAGAGTGATATTTGCTTCTTCATGCGGTAATGCGAGGTTAGGGATGAGATAATCACCAACACGACGATATTGAATTTTGTTTGACACAATAACATCCTCCTTATTTTTCACTCTTCTCAATAATTTTCAGTAACAGTTCATCAACATCCTCGGTGGGCAAATCCTCCGCCAAGAGCATATTGCGAAACTCATTTATTCCGTTGATAAGTAAATTGCACTCAAAATCTGTAAACTTGATTTTTGTTTTTCTGCTCATAAATAATAACCTCCTGTTATTTGGTAGCTTTATTCTACCTTATATCAGGAGGTTAGTCGAATGTGTGGATTTGGATATAAAAAGAAAAGAGAGAAAAGTGTTAAACTCTTCTCTCTACTCTTTGACTCATCGCAATGCTCGTACTATTAAGTTAGTGTCCTTAAGAGTACGACGCATTCAAGCACCGTTTTTTTATCTGCCGTTTTCTTGACAAACAACTTGTTGTATGCTTTAATTATTTTATAAATCAAATCACAATTAGGAGAATTTTAAGAAATGAAAAAGTACATTGCAGTTATTTTAGCGCTTATCCTTACTGTGTCTATTTTACCACTTAGTGCTATGGCAAATACGAGTGGAGACTATACATACGAGGTGCTTTCTGAATCAGAAAAAACCTGTGTGATAACTCATTATTCAGGTCGTGTCCGTAATGTGGAAATCCCATCAAACCTTGATGGATATACAGTTGTAGAGCTTGGCGAATACGCTTTTTACAAGCATAGCGATGCTACCGGAAACAAGGATTTGAGAACTGTTGTTATTCCATCAACAGTTAAGAAAATAGGCAGATATGCATTTGCATATTGTAGTGGTCTTAATACTGTAACTCTTCCTGAAGGTATCAGTGTGCTGGAAGAAGGTGTATTTTTCGACTGCATTAATCTTGCAACAATTAATTTTCCTGACTCAATAACATATATCGGAAGAAATGTTCTGTGCAACACAAAATTAATGCCATTGTTAGAACAGTATAGCAGAGAAGACCCTACACTTCCGGCAACGGAACCAATTTTTGATATGAGCAACTGGACAAACGGTGCGCTTTATATCGGCAAACACCTTATGTGTGTTGACCTTACAAAATCAGGCAAGTTCACTGTTGCAGCCGGTACAAAAACTATTGCTGGTGAGGCTTTTTATTGGTGTGATAAACTTACAAATATCACAATCCCTGACGGGGTTGTTTCAATAGGTGAATATGCTTTTTATAACTGTGATGGACTCAAGTCAATGTCTCTTCCTGATAGCATCAAGGTTATTGGTGAGTCTGCATTTGATCTTTGTGACAATCTGCAGACAGTTAATATTCCATCCGGTGTTAGCGAAATTCGTGATTGGACCTTTACAGGGTGTAAATCTCTTAAAAGCATTACGATTCCTGCAAATGTAAAGAGAATTGGCGTTGGTGCGTATTGCGCTTGTACTGCTTTGACCACAGTTAAGATAAATAGTGGTGTAGAAGAAATTGACAAGGCTGCTTTCCAGGGCTGTACAGCACTTTCAAGTGTTAGTATTGCAGATAGTGTAAAAACAATCGGTCAGAATGCTTTTGGTTCTACAAAATTCTATAATACAAGCACAAACTGGAAAAACAATGCCCTTTATGCAGGCAATCATCTTTTAAGTGTAAGAGCTTCTGTTTCAGGAGCATATTCTGTTCCATCAGGCACAAAGGCAATTGCTGAAGACGCTTTCTTCCAGTGTACAAAGATAACAGATATTAATATTCCTAATAGTGTAACAGGAATTTATGAGGGTGCATTTAGAAACTGTAGTGCACTTAAAAACATCACAGTAGCGTATGATAACGGAAAATACTCTGCACAAAGCGGTATTTTGTACAGTAAAGATGGAAGTAAACTTATCTGCTGTCCTGTATCAAACACAGCAACAACAATGACTCTTAATAGTAGTGTTAAAAGTATTGCTGATTATGCTTTTTATGGAAATAAAAATATTGCATCAGTAAAATTGACAAAGAATGTGAATTCTATTGGTGAATATGCTTTCTATGATTGTAACAACCTTAATAAGGTTGAAATTCCTGCAACTGTAAATTACATAGGTGAATGGGCATTTGCTCAATCCGAGAAAGCAACATTGTATGTTAATTCAGGTTCTTATGCAGAAGATTATGCAAAGACAAACGAAGTTAAGTACGATTATATTACAACAGAAAATCCAGGAACAGTTGTTGGCGATGCTAATGGTGATGGCGAGATAACTGCCTATGATGCCCGTGTTGCATTAAAACTTGCAGCAAGTGGAAAAACTCCAACAGCAGAAGAGCTTTTAGTGATGGATATAAATAGTGATGGTAGTGTTACAGCAATTGATGCCAGAAACATCCTTAAAATGGCAGCAGTATAAAACTGATTACTAATACAAAAAAGGAAGTTCACGATTTGTGAGCTTCCTTTTGTTTTGGTATAATATTGGATTTACTGTTGTGGTGGCATTGAGTTCTGCATCATTGATGCCATCATACCCTGTTTCTTTTTAGGTGGTTTGTAAGCAGGAGGATTCTTCATAAGTTCCTTTGCTTTTTTACCTGCAGGAGATGCAAGATATTTATTAACAGCAACGAGTGTTTCGTAGAAATCTTCGTCAGTAATCTGTGCACGACAGTTTGCAAGGAGTCTTTCGTCGTTATCAAGTTCACCTAAAATTGTAACAACAACAAGGTCCTGAACATCGTTTGAGCCATTTTCATAGATTTCGCTGAGAATTCTGAAAAGCTTTTTCATCTGCTGAGGTTCGTTGAAACGGATTGTCTCCAAGATGTATTTATTAGCGTGATTTACAAAGAAATCATCGCCAAGGAATTCGTCGTAAGTCTGAAAATTTTCCTTGTATGCTTCTTTAAGTTCAGGGTAAAGAGTTGCAATACGACTTGCAAGAGTGTTTGCATCGTATTCTGTACCATTTTTAGCAGCTGATTTTGAAATTGTCTGTGGAGCTTTTTTTGATGCAACCTGACGAGCTTTTTTGCCATAAGATGTGCCAACTGTGTCACAAATTTCGTTGCAGAGAGATTTGATATCTCTTTCTTCAAAAGTGTCTAAATCAAGAAGATTTGATTCTGTTTTAACAAAATCACCATCACCAGCTTTTTCTGTAACATCAAGAAGATTATCGTGGCTTACAAGACGGATTGTAATATCATCCTTTGTGAAATCGACATAAGCTTCATCACCGTTTTCACAAACAGAAGCAGATGTAAAACCTAACTGTTCAAATTTTTCTGTACAGCCCTTTAAAACAAGAGCAAGAGCTTCATTTCTGTTGAGCATTTTTTATACCTCAAATCATAAAATTTTATATATCCTATATAATATAACACATTTATTTTATTTTGTCATTAAATTTTTTTGAATAATGTCATTGAATAGTAATTTATATTATGATAAAATATAATGAAAATGTGTTATTATGACTTTTTATAAGTTGGCAAAGACAACTTTGAGGTGACAAATATGAAAAATGCACTTATTATTTTCGGTGGTGTTTCGTCTGAACATGATGTTTCCTGTGTTTCGGCAACTTCAGTTATCCGTAATATTCCAAAGGATAAATACAATGTAGTTATGCTTGGAATTACAAAGCAGGGCGAAATGTTCCTTTATGACGGAGATTTTAATAACCTGAAAAACGATGGTTGGTTTCAAGATAAGGCAAATCTTAAAAAGGCGGTTATTTCAACTGACCGTGCCGACCGTGGAATTATTGTTTTTAATGAAAATGGTTACGAGAAAGTGAAGATTGACGTTTGCTTCCCTGTAATGCACGGAAAAAATGGTGAAGACGGCACAATGCAAGGACTTCTCACAATCGCAGGTATTCCTTTTGTAGGCTGCAACACAATGGCATCTGCTGTTTGTATGGATAAGGCTATGACAAACGCAATTTGCGATATTAACGGAATTGCACAGGCAAAATGGAAATACATAACAAAATACGATTTCGAACTTCGTGGCAGACAATTCGCTAGGGAATGTGAGAAGTATTTAGGACTTCCCGTATTCATCAAACCTGCAAATGCAGGGTCATCCGTTGGTGTTGTAAAAGCAAAAACTCTTGAAGAAATTCAACGCGGACTTGATTATGCTTTCCGGTTTGACTCAAGAGTTGTGGTTGAAGAGGCTATTCTCGGTGCAGAGGTTGAATGTGCTGTTATGGGTAACGAAGAGCCTTTTGCAGGTGCAGTTGGTGAAATTGAGCCAAGTAACGAATTCTATGATTTCGAGGCAAAATACGAGTCCGATAGTGGACTTCACATACCTGCAAGAATCGGTGAAGAAAAGATTAAAGAAGTTCAGGAAAAGGCAATCAAGGCATATAAAGCTTGGGGATGTTCAGGTCTTGCACGAGTTGACTTCTTTGTAAGATATTCTGATGGTGCAGTGCTTCTTAATGAGCCAAACACTCTTCCTGGTTTTACAAATATCAGTATGTATCCGATGCTTATGGAAAAAGCAGGCATTTCCTATGGTGATTTGATTGATAAACTCTGTACACTTGCCATGGAAAAATGGGAGAAGGAATTCGCACAATGAGAACAAATGCAGTTATAAAAATTATCAGTAAGCAACGTACTGAAAACGGTGACCATGCAGGCGAGATGTCAGTTTTAGGTCGCATTACTTATGAGGACAACAAAAGTATAATTGAATATATCGAGAACAATGAAGAAACAGGTCCGGAAGAAACAACAATTTCAATTTTTGAGAATGATACTGTAAGCATTGTTCGTAATGGTCAGTTCAGTTCCGAAATGATGGTTGAAAAAGGTAAACGTCATCACACTTTTTATAAAACGCCTTATGGTGAACTGACAATGGGTATCTATGGCAATCAGGTTGATTGGTCAAAGGATGAAACGGGAGCAATTCTCAAAATGAGATATTCTCTTGATTTCAATAACGGATTCGTATCAGAAAATACAATGATTATATATGTAGAAGAAAAATAAGGAGAAATAAGGATGTCAAAACTAGTTAAACAGGCTACTAACGATTTACATGCACTTATTGTTGATGCACTTGGTAAGGCAGTAGCAGAGGGTGAAATTCCTGCAGAGCCAATTCCTGAATTCAATATCGAAGTTCCTGCAAATCGTGACAATGGTGACTATTCATCAAATATCGCATTTGTTTGTGCTAAGGTTTTCCGTCGTGCACCTAAAATGATTGCAGATTTAGTTGCTAAATATATCGAACTTGACGGAACATATTTTGATTCTTGCACAGTTGCAGGTGCAGGTTTTGTAAATTTCACACTTTCAAAGGATTTCTATGCAGATATTCTTCTTGATGTTAAGGCTCTCGGCAAAGATTATGGTAGAAGCAACTATGGTGAGGGGAAGAGAATCAACGTTGAATTTGTTTCTGCTAATCCAACAGGTCCAATGCACATGGGCAATGCTCGTGGTGGTGCTTTAGGTGACTGCCTCGCAGCAGTGCTTGATATGGCAGGATACGAAGTTGAAAGAGAGTTCTACATTAACGACGCAGGCAACCAGATTGAAAAATTTGGTCTTTCACTTGACATCCGTTATCAGCAGATTTTCAAGGGTGAGGATGCAGTTGAACTCCCTGAAGACAGCTATCACGGTGAGGACATCAAAGAAAGAGCACAGCAGTTTGCCGATGTTTACGGTGATGAATATATCAACAAGAGTGAAGATGAGAGAAGAAAAGCTCTTGTAGAATTTGCTCTTCCAAAGAACATTGAAAATATGAAAGCCAATATGGCAAAATATCGTATTGAATATAAGACCTGGTTTAAAGAAAGTATTCTTCACGATAGCGGTGCTGTTAAAGAAGTTATCGAATACCTTACAAATAAGGGCTTAACTTACGAAAAAGACGGTGCAGTTTGGTATAACAACATCAAGGTGCAGACAGAAATGCTCACTCGTCAGGGTAAAACTCAGGAAGAAATCGATAAACTTGAGCTTAAAGACGATGTTCTTATCCGTCAGAATGGCAACCCAACATATTTTGCAGCTGATATTGCTTATCATAAAAACAAGCTTGTTACTCGTGGCTTTGACAAGGCTATTAACATCTGGGGGGCTGACCACCACGGCCACGTTGCTCGTATGAAAGGTGTTCTTGAAGCACTTGACCTTGATAGTGACAGACTTGATGTTATTCTTATGCAGTTAGTTCGTCTTACTCGTGATGGTGAAGTTGTAAGAATGAGTAAGAGAACAGGTAAGGCAATCACACTTGTTGACTTGCTTGAAGATGTCCCTGTTGACGCAGTTCGTTTCTTATTCAATATGAGAGAACCTGGTTCGCAGATGGACTTTGACCTTGATTTGGCTGTTGAACAGTCAAGCCAGAACCCGGTTTACTACTGTCAGTACGCAAATGCTCGTATTCACAGTATTCTTCGTAAAATTGAGGCAGATGGAGTAACAGTTCGTGACTGCACAAAGGAGGAGCTTAAGCTCCTTACAGCTCCTGAAGAAATCGAGCTTATTCGTCACCTTGCATCTCTCACTGATGAAATCGTAAACTCTGCAAAGAACTATGACCCTGCAAAGATTACTCGTTATTGTATCGACCTTGCAACACTTTTCCACAAGTTCTATAACGCTTGCCGTGTTGCAGTCCCAGACGAATCACTTATGCAGGCTCGTCTCTACCTTTGCACTTGTGTTATGAATGTAATTACAAATATTCTCACAATGTTCAGCATTTCAACACCGGAATCAATGTAAGCGCAAAATGCAAAACGCAAAGCGAAAAATGTTTTTTCATACAAAAAAGTAGGGGACGCTGACAACAGCGTCCCGTTTTTTGTTCAGAGTGATTTCAACCATCGTAAAAATTACGACCGACCAGTAAAGAATTTTTACCTGAGTGGTAAAGAAATTTTACCCGAGTGGTAAAAAATTTTTACCCAATAATATAATAATAGAAATAAATAAGATAAATTAATACTTATAAACTTGAGTAAAAAATCTTTACCTGATTATTGAAAGGGATACGAAAAGAAAAAGTCATTCTGAGTGAAACGAAGAATCTGTTCTTAGAAAGTGCCTTTTGAGATTCTTTGTCGCTCTGCTCCTCAGAATGACAATGCAGGCATGGAAGCCTGCCACTATGCGATTATCCTCGTATTTCTATGGGAAATATGACAATAATACAATTATGACTATAATTTTTGTTTTCATTGTCAATCTTTTGTCAAAATAACTATTGAAAAATGGGACAAGTAATTGTATAATTTATAAGATAGGAATTATTCCGTTAAAATATGAAAGGAGTTTTCATTTATTATGATTAACTACTCACATGAAGTTGAAAAAATGTGCTGTGTTAAAAAAGGTCCTCACCATGGTCCTGCTCCAATCCCTGAAGAGGGTAATTGGGTAAAAGCTTATGAAATTAAAGACATTTCAGGCTTCTCACACGGTATCGGCTGGTGTGCTCCTCAGCAGGGTACATGTAAGCTCACACTTAACATTAAAGATGGTATTGTTGAAGAGGCTCTTGTTGAGACTCTTGGTTGCTCAGGTATGACTCACTCAGCTGCTATGGCTGCTGAAATTCTTCCTGGCAAAACACTTCTTGAATGCCTTAACACAGACCTTGTTTGTGACGCTATCAACACAGCTATGAGAGAAATCTTCC
>CALBQZ010000104.1 GCA_937899735.1 uncultured Clostridia bacterium
CTCGTGTTCAGCCTGAACATAAGACAAGAATCGTTAATGCTTGGAGAAACAAGGGCTATGTTACTGCTATGACAGGTGACGGTGTTAATGACGCTCCATCAATCAAGAGTGCTGATATCGGTGTTGGTATGGGTATTACCGGTACTGACGTTACAAAGAATGTTGCCGATATGGTTCTCGCAGACGATAACTTTGCAACAATCGTTGCAGCTGTTGGCGAAGGTAGAAGAATTTATGACAATATCCGTAAGGCAATTCAGTTCCTTCTCGGTTCAAACCTTTCAGAAGTTGTTTCAATTTTCTTTGCAACAATTATGAATTTCACAATTCTCCGTGCTCCTCATCTTCTTTTCATTAACCTTGTAACAGACTGCTTCCCAGCACTTGCTCTCGGTCTTGAAAAACCTGAAGAGAATATTATGAGAAGAAAACCAAGAAGTAAGAACGATGGCGTTTTTGCAGGTGGACTTGGTTTTGACTGTGCATACCAGGGAATTATCGTTTCTGTTCTTACAATTATTGCATTCTATATCGGGGAATATCTTGAAACAGGACATCTTGTTTTAAGAAACATTGCAGACAGCGGTGAGGGTATGACAATGGCATTCTTCACAATGGCTATGTGTGAAATTTTCCACTCATTCAATATGCGTTCACAGCGTGGCTCAGCAGTTGCAATGGTGTTCAAGGGACACCACAATGTAGCTCTCTATGGTGCTATGATTGGTTCATTCCTTCTCACTACAGCAGTTGTTGAAATCCCATTCCTTGCAAATATGTTTGAATTCACAAAGCTTTCATTCACAGAATATGCAATTTCATTGGGACTTGCATTCCTTATTATTCCGATAGTAGAAATTGTAAAAGCAATTCAGAGATTAACTGCAAAAAACGATTAATCACATAAATTAAAAAGCTCTCACTTGAAAAAGTGAGAGCTTTTTCTGTCTATACAGACAAAAAAGGAGAATGAAAATGAAAGGGGGTGATTCATCAGAAAAGGAAATGGTGTAATCTTCTGTGAATCACTGTGATAAATATAACAGATAAATGTTTTTAAAGAATAGATTTTTATTTAACAAATTGTGAACTTTGCTTTGTAAGACTTTTGTAATAATTATTAAATAATTGTAACAAGTGTTGAAAATATGCTGTATTAAGATATAATTATAGTGATAAAGTGTAGGAGTATATCTTATGGAATTGATTTTTAAATCTGAAAAATCCTTAAAGAGAATACAACAAATCAGGGCCTTTCTTTTAAGTGAAAAATGGATGGCTATTTTGTTCTGTATCTGCAGTGTTTTTACAACACTTGCGGCTTTATTCCCTGATGCACAATTTGAGATTATCGGTACAATTGTGGGTGTATATATTTCTGCAATTTGTTTTACATTGAGTGATGATATTATGGCAATAATGGCACCATTTTCGTTGACTGCGTTGGTTGCCATAAAATGCTATGACTCCTTTGATACGTTTATGAGTTTTAAGTGGTTTATCGTCCCCGTAATACCATTTTTGCTATTCCCATTGATTGCCTATGCAAAACGATTGACCACAAAAGGGTCATTGTTTAAACCTATGGTTTTTGTGTCAGTATCCATTCTTTTAGGTGGCTTGGGATTTATTCTTCCGGAAGAATACTTTGCTCCAACATCTATTTACCATATGCTTGGACTTGGTTTTGGTATGGTGCTCCTTTATTCTTTCTTCTATGCACAGATTAGTGGGAAGAAAAGAGATTATTCTTTGATTGATTATTGGACAAAGGTAATGGTGCTTACAGGCTGCTTTGCATCATTTATGGTTTTCTCGTATTATATTGTTAATATAAATGATGTTATTGATACTCGAGGAATTATATTTATGCAGTGGCGTAATAACTGCTCTACAATGCTTATGATAACAATTCCATTTGCATTCCTGATGGCAAATAAGAAATCATATGCAACAATATTTGGCTTTATTTTCTATCTTGCAGTATTACTTACAGGCTCTCGTGGTGGCATGGTGTTTGCGTCTATTGAAATAGTAATGTGTATCGTTATGTATATTTTGTACGATAAGAGAAGACGATTAGCATATGTTCTTATCTGTGTTTGTGCATTATTTGGCTGTCTTGCTTTTGCACCACAGATTACGGGATTTTTAGGGCATACCATAGACCGATTGTTCAGTGCAATAAATGGTTTCCTTTTGGGAGAGAGTACAGAAGTACGTGCAATTCATTGTGCACGAGGAATAAATGATTTCTTATCCAATCCCGTTTTCGGTACGGGTCTTGGATATATGGGAAATCGAGATGTTCATCCGTCGGTAGGTTTTGCACTTTGTTGGTATCATTGTTCACCTATTCAGGTGTGTGCAAGTTTCGGTACTGTGGGAATAGTGGCATTCCTTTATCAGTTTATAAGAAGAAATATGCTAATCTGGCGCAGGGCAACGCTTTTTAATATGACAATCTTCTTGTCATATATAAGCCTTGAAATGATGTCACTTGTGAATCCGGGAATCTTCTGTCCGGTTCCGTATTTGTTATATGTTACAATCTTTATGGTAATTGTGGAGTTGTGCGACGGAGAATACCAGGAAAAACTTATTATAAGAGAAAAAAAGAAAAAAGAGAAATAAAAAAGGGCTTGACTTACAAGCCCTTTTTTGATATAATTCATATTTGCTATGGATAATTTTTTCAGTCCATATCCTTCCTCCCAAGGAGAGTTTGGGGGGCAAAGTCCATAAGGAGGTGTAAAAGAATGTCAAAGTATGAGACT
>CALBQZ010000105.1 GCA_937899735.1 uncultured Clostridia bacterium
ACACCTGTATCAAGCATATCAACAGAAACTGCAATACGGAAATTATCATCAGTTTCAAATTTTGTTATAAGCTCATTTGCACCCTTAACCTGATTATCAATAAGCTGACAATAATTTTCACCATATTTAGGATATGTTTTCTTAAATACATCAACAATCAGTTTTGCGTGTTTGTGGTTATATGCAAAGATAATTGTTTTACCGAGTTTCTGACCATAATCAACCTTTAAGCCATTAGTCATAAGCTCATCAAGGACTCTGCGACAAGTATCTTCATTATAGAAAATCTTGAAAAGTGTTTCTTTGGGGATAACATAATCAGTTAGCACATCTTCAAGAAGAACATCAACTTTTTGCTTGTCAGTAGCACTCAAATCGCTGTATTTGATGCCATGACTCAAAAGCTTTGTAGTTTTGCTCTTAACTTTATATGGCACGAGATAATGTTCTTTTACGCCTTCTTCAAGTGAATATGAGAAGTTTGGTTCACCATTTTCACAGTTGAAAAGATGATATGTATTTGCATCAACTTCGTCTTTTGGTGTTGCAGTAAGACCAACAAGCAAACAGTCAAAATATGAGAAGATTGAGCCATATTTATTGAAGATTGAACGGTGTGCCTCATCAACGATAATCAAGTCAAATCTTGCTGAAGTGAATTCTTTATCTTCAGCATCAATATAATTTATCATTGTCTGATGAGTTGAGAATGTGATTCTTGCATTTGGCTCATCTGCGAGAGGTTTGTCAGAAAGAACACAGTAACTCATATCAGGCAAAATCTTCTGGAAATTCTTGAATGCCTGTTGCACAAGGCTTGTACGGTCAGCAAGGAACAAAACATTTTTAATCCACTTGTTACGAGCAAGAACTTCCACAAGAGAAATTGAAACTCTTGTTTTACCTGTACCCGTAGCCATAACGATAAGGCCACGACGGTGCAGGTCATTAAATCTTTCACAGATGTTAGTTATAGCCATTTTCTGATATGGTCTGCCTGAAATATCATCACGGATTACAAGGTCAGTTATATCATTTCTGCTACGCTTCTGAATCATATATTCAAGCTCTTCAGCAGTATGGAATGCCATAACCTTACGGGATGGATAAAGTCCGTCAATCACATAGATTTCATAACCATTTGTATAGTAAAGCACAGGAACATAGCCATATTGCTTTTTCATACATTCGCCATAAGTTTTAACTTGCTCTATACCAACAACTGCATCAACACTTGTCTTTTTAGCCTCAACAATAGCAAGTGGCTTACCGTCCTTGCCATAAAGTACATAATCGCAGAACCCAATACCGGAAGCATTAGGCATATCTTTAACAGGAATTTCGCAACAAGCCATATTGGGCATTACAGTACCACTTTTTACAACTGTACCATTTGGCAGAGTTGTTGTGCTATTTGGTTCAAGCACATTCCAACCAACTTCACCAAGATAAACATCTATGTAAACACGACGAGTTTCTGCCTCACTCATATATGCAGGAATTGTGAAAGATGCAACAGTTTCGGGTTGCTCAAATTTTCTATATACAAACTCTGCGAAGAAAGCAAGGTTATCAAGAGCCAGACGAGCATATTTTTTCTTGATATTCTTATCGTGCTGTGCATTCATACCCAACTTACGGATGAAATGAAGTGTTTCAAGAATGACACTGTTATCAACAAACCCTGTTATGAGTTTGTTGTCGATAAGCTCAAGCATTGTTGCGTTTTTCGGTATTTCTACACTGTGTTTATCGTATATAAATTCAACTATTGTCAAAAGAGCATTACGACAA
>CALBQZ010000106.1 GCA_937899735.1 uncultured Clostridia bacterium
AGAAGATGATTCAAAACCAGAAGATGAAACAAAGCCAGAAGGTGATTCAAAACCAGAGGATAATCCTGAGAAAAAGGTGTTTACTGTAACATTCACTTATAAAGATAATGTCTTTGGTACACAAGAGGTAGTAGAAGGTGAACTCGCATCAGAACCAAAACTGATGCCAGCACCAAAAGGACAATGGGATTTCGATTTTAGTAAACCAATTACAGCAGATATTGAAATCAAATTTGTAGAGTAGCATAGTTAAGAGAAAAAGAAAACCTAGGGCGTATTAGAAGAGATGCCCTAGGGGATTTCTACGGGGTTAAGAAAATAAAGAGGAGATTATGAAAGGTGCATTTTTTGATTTCAATTATGTAGTAGAGGGGGATATTATAGCATTATTGCTATGTATTATGGTGAACGCATTACTGCGTTCGACTTATACCGTTAAGAAAGAAAATATAAAGCTTTTTAAAACAGCAAATCGTATGGTTGGTGTGGCAGCGGTTACAAGTATGACATATCATTCATTGTTGAATTATATGTCAGCAAGTAATGTGTGGCTTATCTATGTATATCGAATTGCTACATATATTATGCTTATTTGGACATATGCTTGTTTTTGTGCTTATATCAAGAATTTAGTAGAAATGAGCAGAAAATATGAAAAAATATCTATTATTTTTGCAAATTGTGTGTTATTATAATATCTGTATAACTATAATTATTTCGTTTTTGAAAGAAGATGAATGTATAATGAGTAAAAAATGCGATGTTCTTATAGTTGGTTGTGGTGTTGCAGGTCTTAATACTGCACTTTCATTACCAAGTAATCTGAATATTATAGTGCTCGCCAAAAAGAGTAACACAGACTCAAACTCTTCACTTGCACAGGGTGGTGTTGCTGCTGTTCTTGACTTGGAAAATGACAGTTATGATTTACATATCAACGATACTATGATTGCAGGTAAGCATGCAAATGATATTGATGCAGTTACAACTCTCGTTCACGAAGGACCTGCAGAAATTTATAAAGTCATTGAGTACGGTGTTGAGTTTGATAAAAAGCCTGACGGTGAACTTAATATGACTCTTGAAGGTGGACACAGTCGCAGAAGAATTGTTCACCATAAGGACACAACCGGTGCAGAATTGGTTCGTGCTATGGTAGCGGAAGCACAGACAAGAGAGAATATTACAATTGTTGAGAATTCTCCGGTGTTTAAATTAACAAGAGTAAAAAGCGGTATTTGTACACATTATCTTACTGAAGATGGACAAGATGAGATTTTTGCTTCATACTGTGTGCTTGCAACAGGTGGTATAGGCAGAGTTTATAAATATACAACTAATCCACAGGTTGCAACAGGTGATGGTGTGCGTCTTGCTTTTGAATTAGGTGCAAGAATAAAAAATCTGAGTTATGTTCAGTTCCATCCAACAGCATTTAATTCTGAAGATAATGAGCAATTCCTTATAAGTGAAGCTGTTCGTGGTGAGGGTGCGTATCTTCTTAACTGCAATAAGGAAAGATTTATGCATCGTTATGATGAACGACTTGAACTTGCTCCTCGTGATGTTGTTTCAAAGTCAATTATCCTTGAATCACGTCGTACAGGAAGTAATAATTTCTACCTTGATATTACTCATCGTGACCGTGAATACCTTCTCAATCGTTTCCCAGGAATATATCAGGGTTGTTTAAAATACAATGTGGATATCACAAAGGATTTAATACCAATTTTTCCTTGTCAGCACTACCTTATGGGTGGAATTGAAGTTGACCTTAATGGTCGAACAACAGTTTCAAGACTTTACGCAGTTGGTGAATGCTCAAATACAGGTGTTCACGGTAGAAACCGACTTGCAAGTAACTCTCTTTTGGAAGCACTTGTATTCGGTAAACGTGCTGCTGATGATATTGTACGTTGTATCGATATGAAATACCCTGAAGTGCAGATTTCAGAGGTGGAAAAACAGGACCTTGACGGTGCACCACTTTTAAAGGGTGTTTGTAATGAAATCCGTGATATTATGCAACGTTCATATTTTGTAATGCCTGCAAATGAAGACGCAGTAAGAAACGGTTATAAACGTGTCCGTGAAATTTTAACACGACTTAAAAATGGTAAGTTTAAAATTACGCCTGACTATTGCGAAGCATTAAGCATTGCAACAGTTGCTTATATAATTCTCAAGGAGGTCAATGACCAATGAAATTAAATCAGTTTTATGTAGATAATCTTATTAAAGAAGCAATCAGTGAAGATATTAACTATATCGACGTTTCTGCTGACTACCTTATTCCTGAAGAACAGAGAAATGACTCATATTTTGTAGCCAAGGCTGACGGTGTGCTTTGTGGTCTTGATATCGCTATGAGAGTATTCACTCTTCTTGACGACACATTTACATATACAGTATATAAAAATGACGGTGACGAAGTAAAAGCAGGTGACTTGATTGTTGAATTCAACGGTAAAACGGCTTGCCTTTTAAAGGGTGAAAGAACAGCTCTTAACATTATTCAGCATATGTCAGGTATTGCGACAGCAACAAATAAGGCAGTAAAGCTTTGTGAAGGCACAAACGCATCTGTTACAGATACAAGAAAGACTCTTCCTGGACTTCGTGCATTGCAGAAATATGCAGTAGTTTGTGGTGGTGGTAAAAACCATAGATATAATCTTTCAGATGGCGCAATGCTTAAGGATAACCACATTGACGCAGGTGGAGGAATTACAAATGCTGTTGCAATTCTTCGTAGTAAGCTTGGTCATATGGTGAAAATCGAAGTAGAGACCCGAAACTTCGACGAAGTTAAAGAAGCAGTTGCTGCAGGTGCTGATATCATTATGCTCGACAATATGAATAATGAGCAGATGAGAGAATGCGTAGAGTTTATTGACGGCAGAGCAAAAACAGAAGCATCAGGAAATATTACACTTGATAATATTGCAGATGTTGCACAAACAGGTGTGGATATTATTTCTCTCGGTGCATTGACACACTCAGTCAAAGCTTTCGATATTTCAATGAAAATGAGATAAATATGAATTTTACAGAATCAGTTAAATATATCCATTCACTTTTAGCGTTTGGAATAAAACCGGGACTTGAACGGATTTCAATGCTTTTAACAATGCTTGATAATCCACAGGATAAGCTGAAAATCATTCACGTTGCAGGTACAAACGGAAAAGGCTCAACTTCTACAATGATTTCCAATATGCTTATAGCTGACGGACATAAAACAGGGCTTTTCACATCTCCTTATGTAATTGATTTTTGCGAGAGAATTCAGATTGATGGTGAAAATGTTGATAAGGACATTTTTGCAGAATGTGTTAGCAAAGTCCGTGAAAAAATCGAAGAATTAAATAAGCAAGACATAATTATCACAGAATTTGAGGCAATTACAGTTTCAGCGCTTCTCTGTTTTATGAAAGCAGAATGTGAATATGTTGTCCTTGAAGTGGGGCTTGGTGGAAGATTTGATGCAACTAATGTGGTGAAAAGACCTGAAGCAGTTGTGATTACATCAATTTCACTTGACCATATTGGAATTTTAGGTGATACAATCGAAAAAATTGCCTTTGAAAAATGTGGAATTATCAAAGAAAATGTACCGGTAATTACATCTGTGAATCAGCATGATGATGCTCTCAGAGTAATAAAAGACACTTGTGAAAAGAAAAACTGTGATTTGGTTATCACAGACCCACATAAAACCGAAATTCTTGACGATTCAATTTTCGGTACAGTTTTCTCTTATGATGGGAAAGTTTATAAAATAAGACTTACGGGGAATCATCAGATTGAAAATACTGTCAATGCCATTGAATGTGCAAAGACTCTTGGAATAAGTGAAATTGCGATAGCACAAGGCATTGAGAACACAAGAATGATTGCACGAATGGAAATTATCGGTGAGAATCCACTTGTAATCCGTGATGGTGGTCATAACGAGGGCTGTGCAAATGCTTTGTATAATTTCCTCGAAAAATACAAAGTAAAAAATATAAATATGTTAATCGGTTTAATGGCTGATAAGGATGTAGAGGGTTATGTTGAGAAAATTTCACCACTTTGCAAATCGGTTGTAACAGTGACTCCATCAAATCCAAGAGCCTTAAATGGTGAATTATTAAAAGAAATCACAGAAAAATACTGTGAAGACACGAAATTTATAAATAATCCAAAAGAGGGTTATAAATATATTCTTTCAAACACAAAAGAGGATGAAACAGTTTTAATCTGTGGCTCATTTTATATGATGAGTGACATCTTTTCTAATTAAACCAGAAGAAAGGCGGAATACCTTATGTACAAGGATTTTATCGAAGATAGAATAAATGTGTTTCTTGAGGAATTTGAGAAACTTGTAGTTAAAGAAAATATTCCTGTAACGGATTTTCTCTACAAAGAGTGTGACTATAAACTCGACAACAATCTTCCCGAAATTGACGACAGCTTTACTCTTTTTACACCTTATATCAACCGTTGGGGTGGCAAAAAAGATAAACACGCTTGGTTTTATAACGAAATCGAAGTCCCATTATATTGGGACGGCGAAATTCAGTTAGCGGTAGCTTCTGACGCTCGTCTTGGTTGGTGCGACATTAACCCACAGTTTATAGCATTCGTTGACGGCAAACTTCAACAGGGTATTGATAAAAACCACCGTGAAGTATTCTTGACAAAGGGTAGTCATAAGGTTTATCTCTATGCTTATTCAGGTAGTATTCATGACGAATATGTTGACTTTGTTACAAATCTTCAACTTATAGACGCTAAAACAAAGCAACTTTATTACGATATAAAAGTACCTTTTGAAATTCTCGAATTTGAAGACCAGAATTCAAAGAACTATTTTGAGATTAAAAAGCATCTTAATAATGCACTTAATTTTATTGATATGCGTTCACCTTATTCAGAAGAATATTACGCATCACTCGACAAGGCTATTGACTATCTTAAAACAGAATTTTACGGTAAATATTGCCGTCAGGGTGAAGTGTTCGCATTCTGCATAGGTCACACTCATATTGACGTTGCTTGGGAATGGACACTTGCACAGACAAGAGAAAAGATTCTTCGTTCATTCTCCACGGTGTTGGCACTTATGAAAAAGTATCCTG
>CALBQZ010000107.1 GCA_937899735.1 uncultured Clostridia bacterium
AACTTTCTGATGGTTTTCTCATTGTAAAAAATCCTACTATATCATTATCATCAATAGCTGTAAATGCCATAAGATTATTAACAAAACCGAATTTCTTCTTATTTATGGGATACTTTCCCATAACACCTGCCGACCACTTATAAAAAGCACTTTTGTCCTTATTCCAAGAAAGAATTATATCTGCATCTTTTTCATTATAAGGTCTCAATCTCAAAGACATATCATTTTCTCCTATAAATTCTGTTTTCGGGCGATTCGTGAATCGCCCTTACATAGCAGGCGTGGAAAACCCCTCAGTCACCTTACGGTGACAGCTCCCCTTTCAGGGGCGCCAAGCCGACCCCTACGATTAGTTCTTTGCTTTGTCGATGAGTTCGTAAAGAAGTCCCATTGCTTCGATTGGGGTTAGGGTGTTTATATCGACTGTGCGAAGTCTATCCATAATGTATTCTCTTGAATTTGATTCAAAACTCATCTGGATTTCAGGCTCTTTTTCTTCAGGAATGTCTGCAACCATTTTAGGTTTCATTAAGTCGTTATCTTCAAGAGTTTTAAGAATTGTTTTTGCGCGTTTGATTACATTGTCAGGCACGCCTGCAAGTTTTGCAACTTCAATACCATAAGAGCCATCTGCACCGCCACGAACAATTCTTCTTAAGAATGTAATATCGTCTCCACGCTTTTTAACTGCGATATTATAATTCATTACACCGTCAACTGTGCCCTCTAACTCTGACAACTCGTGATAGTGAGTTGCAAAGAGAGTTTTTGCACCTATTTTCTTTTTATCTGCAATATATTCAACTACTGAACGGGCAATACTCATACCGTCAAAAGTAGATGTACCGCGGCCGATTTCGTCAAGGATAATAAGACTGTTTTTTGTTGCATATTTCAAAATTTCAGCAACCTCATTCATTTCGACCATAAATGTTGATTGACCTGAAGCCAAGTCGTCAGATGCACCAACACGGGTAAATATACTGTCAACAATACCGATATCCGCTGATTTTGCAGGAACGAAACAACCCATTTGTGCCATAACAGTTATAATGGCAATTTGTCGCATATATGTGGATTTACCAGCCATATTAGGACCTGTGATAACTGCCATTCTGTCATCTTCACAGTCAAGTAATGTATCGTTTGGTACAAACATAGTCTTTTTCTGTAATACTTCTACAACCGGATGACGACCTTCATTAATTCTGATGACTCCTTTATCGTTAATATCAGGTCTTGTATAGTTATTCTTAACTGAAACTGTTGCGAATGAGCAGAGAACATCCAAAAGTGCTACTGCATGGGCTGTTCTTTGAGTTCTTAAATACTCCCCTGCAATCTTCTTACGGATAGAATTGAAAATCTCATATTCAAGGCTAACAATTCTTTCCTGAGCACCTAAAACCTTAGTTTCAAGTGTTTTAAGCTCTTCGGTAATATATCTTTCACAGTTTGAAAGTGTTTGTTTTCTTATGTATGTATCAGGAACAAGTTCTTTATATGAATTAAGTACTTCAAAGTAATAACCAAAAACCTTGTTATATCCAATTTTAAGCTTCTTGATACCTGTTTTTTCCTGTTCATCTGCCTCAAGCTTTGCAAGAATAGTTTTACCACCATTGACGATGTCACGAAGCTCGTCGAGTTCCTTATTAAAGCCGTCTTTAATCATTCCACCTTCACGGACTGAGAATGGTGCATCGTCTTTAATTGCAACATCAATAAGTGAGCAGACATCATCAAGAACGTCAACCTCGTTATAGATAAATTTAAGCAAATTGCATTCAGCATTTTTAAGATTATCTTTGAGTTCAGGAAGATTCTGAAGAGTTGTTTTAAGAGATAATAGCTCCTTTGCATTTGCTGTGTTATATACAATACGGGTCATAAGACGTTCCATATCGTAAACACTTATTAAAAGTTCTGTTTCCCTCTCTCGAAGCTCTGTGTTTTTATATAGTTCGTCAACTGCATTAAGGCGTTTTGAGATTTCAACACAATCGTATAATGGTCGTTCAATAAATGAACGAAGCATTCTTTTACCCATTGCAGTCTTTGTCTTATCTAGCACCCAAAGGAGTGAACCTTTCTTATCCCTATCACGCATTGTTTCTAAAAGCTCAAGATTTCTTATTGCTGAAATACCAAGACTCATTAACTTTGCATCAGTATAGAAATTCACATTACGAATGTTTTCCAAATCTCTTTTTTGAGTTGCACGAAGATAAGCTATTGCTGCACCCAATGCACAGACTGAGGTATCTCTCTGATTAAGTGAAATTGTACCTAAATCATTTGTATTAAAATGCTCTTTACAAACATTTTCTGCGTTTGCAAAGTCAAATTCTTCAATCAATAGTTCAACAGACGCTTCAAGTTTTTTAGATATAAAATCAGCAAGAGAAGTAAATGAAACAACCTCTTTATTAAGGATAATTTCAGTTGGGTTATATCTACCCATTTCGTTAATTACTCTCTGCTCGATATTTTCAGAAAATTCTGTTAAATTGACCTCGCCTGTTGAAATATCGATAAAGCACATACCAACGTTTCCGTTGGATGCGCAAACTGATGCGAGATAATTGTTCTTTGACTCGTCAAGCATTGAACTTTCAATAACAGTACCCGGTGTTATAACACGGATAACATCACGTCTTACTATGCCTTTTGCTGCTGCAGGGTCTTCCATCTGCTCACAAATAGCAACTTTATAGCCCTTACCGACAAGTCTTGCAATATAACCGTCTGCACTATGGAACGGAACACCACACATAGGTGCACGTTCTTCTTCGCCACAGTCACGACCTGTAAGCACAAGTTCAAGCTCTTTTGACGCAGTTTTAGCGTCATCAAAGAACATCTCATAAAAGTCACCAAGACGGAACATCAATATGGTGTCTTCATAATTCTGTTTTATTTGAAAATATTGTTGCATCATTGGAGAGAGTGCCATATTTTTGCTTCCTTCTTAGTTAGTTTAATTTCTTCGGGCAGGTGCAAAGACCTGCCCTATTGATTATTTTAAATTAGTGGTTGCAACCTTCGTCGCCACAGTCACAGTGACAGCCTGAGCAGTCGCCACCACACTGATGTGCTTTAGGGTCACATGTGTCAGGGTCATCACCGTTAACACACATAGCAAGGATACCTGTAAGGTAGTTCATAAGTTCGTCGATATCCTGTCTTGCTTTTTCATAAGCCTGCATATTAGGATTCATCATGATTTCTGTGTAAACACCACGGAATTCTTCATCATAAGCTTTCATCTTGCCTTCATCAGGTTCTTCCTTTGATGCTTCATGCTGGTATGAAACCTGAATAAGCTGAATTTTGCTCATAAGCTCGTTGAGTGCTGTATCTTTTTCGTTAGCCTCAATAGCGTTCTGCATTGCAAGATATCTTTCATCCTGCTGAATTGCTTTACCAAGTTCTCTTGTAAGTTTTTCAAGTGACATTTTGTTTTTGCTCCTTTATTTAAACTTTTATTTTTTATTACTTAATAAGTTCACCACGGACAAGCCAATTGAGCGATTCTGTAACTTTTACATGACAGAATTTCCCAACTAAACTTTGGTCATCACATGGGAATTCAATAATAACATTACCATCGGTTCGACCTGCCATATAGCCCTCGAGAGTTTTACTATCACCCTCACATAGAATACGGTAGATTTTCCCTTTCATTTCTGCACTATGATTTGCCGCAATACTTTCTTGCAAATCGCAGAGTTCTTTAAACCATTTGTTTTTTTCATCATAAGACACAGGGTCATCCATTAACGATGCTTTGGTGCCTTTTCTTGATGAGAATATAAATGTGAAAAGTGAAGTGTATCCAACCTCTTTTACAAGTGACAATGTATCACAAAATTCTTCATAAGTTTCCCCCGGGAAACCTACAATTATATCACTTGTAAGTGAAAGGCCTTCAATTTTTTCTTTCGCATAATTAATAAGCTCAAGATACTTTTCACGAGTGTAACGACGATTCATTTCCTTAAGAATTCTGTTGTTACCTGACTGCACAGGAAGATGAATATGCTTTGAAGCCTTATCACATTCAGCGATTGTATCAATGAGTTCCTTTGTACAATCCTTTGGATGTGAAGTCATAAATCGGATAGTAAACTCACCCGGAATATCATTTAACTGACGGATAAGTTGTGAGAAATTAATGTCTTCATCTAATCCTTTACCGTAAGAATTGACATTCTGACCAAGCAAAGTGATATCCTTGTAACCTTCGGCTACTATCTGCTTAAATTCTGCAATTATATTCGCTGGTTTACGGCTTCTTTCTCTGCCTCTTACATAAGGAACAACGCAGTAAGTACAGAAATTATCGCAACCATACATAATTGGAAGCCAAGCCTTTGCAGAGTTGTCACGGAGTGCAGGAATACCCTCAGCAACTTCATTAGTCTCTGTCATATCGGCAAAAAATCTTTTACCACGTGTTAAATAAGACTTAAAGATTTCAGGCACTTTATATTGATTATGAGTACCAAAAACAATATCAACAAAGGGATAACTCTTAAAGAGTTTCTCACGGATATGTTCCTGTTGCATCATACAACCACAAAGTGCGATTATAAGATTTGGATTTGACTGCTTTAACTTCTTAATAGCACCCACATTACCAAAAACTCGATCTTCAGCATGTTCACGAATTGCACAAGTGTTATAAAGAATTAAATCGGCTTCATCCTTTTCTTCGGTCATAGTATATCCCATTAATGAAAGGAGTCCTTTAATTCTTTCGCTGTCAGCAACATTGCCCTGACATCCGTATGTATGAACAAACGCTTTTGGACTTGTCCCGTGACGATGCAGTAATAACTCAGCAACCTCACTTGCAATATTCTTTTGTAATTCAATCTGTTCGTTTGATACAAAGTTTGTCAAAATTATACTTCCTTAGTGTAAATTGATAACAAGAAAGAGAGAACATCGTTAAACACAACATCATTATCTGTTTCGTTAAGAATTTCGTGTCTCATTCCTGGATAGAGAATTGTTGTTGGTTCAATTCCTGCACCTGCAAGGCTGTCAGCAACTGCTAAAACGCCCTTACCATTCATACCAACAGGGTCATTTGCACCTGAAATAATCATAACAGGTAAATCTTTTGGCATTCTTAATGCCCAATCAGAGTCACAAGCTTCACGCATAATATTGTAAATATCACGATACCCTGCAAGTGTGTATGTAAATCCGCAGAGTTCATCGTTTGAATAGTTGAGTCTGTTTTCAGCATTTTCTGAAAGCCATGCGAGAGAATTATCCTTATCAGTACCCATCATTGAGAAACCTTTGTTCATGATTTCTGCAATTTTATCAACTCTTCTCATAAGACCATATTTGCTTACAAGCATATCAATAAGGTCAACACCTGCATTGATAAGGTCAGGCATATCCCCTGTACCACAAAGAATTACACCGTCAAGTTCATATCCGAAATGAACAGAGTAAATTCTTGCACAGAATGAACCCATCGAATGACCGAAAAGGAAATAAGGAATATCGGGATTTCTCTTTTTCATTATTTTTGTAAGAATATGCATATCGTCAACAAGACGCTTATCCCCGTTATAATCCCCCATATAACCAATCTGATAACGGTCTTCAATGCTCTTACCATGACCTAAATGGTCATTACCACAAACTACAAATCCGTTTGATGCCAAAAAACGAGCAAATTCATCATAACGAGCAATATGCTCAGCCATACCATGAGTCAACTGAACAATACCAACAGGTGTTAATTCATCGTCTTCCCAGATGAGAGTTCTGATTTTATTAAATCCGTTTGATGAGTTAAAAAAAGCTTCTTTTTTTACCAATGCCATAAATTTCCCTCCAAATTGCAGACTTCTGCATATTAATGGTTTAATTGTATCACAAAAGACGTTTTTTGTCATTAAAAAAACAGAAAAATTTTTATTTTTTTAATTTTGTATGTATAACTATTTCTTATTATCTTTTTTCATGATTTTTATTTAATTTAGTTAAACAAATTACCTTAAAACACCAATTCCGACTGGTTGTGATACGTTTTTTTCATAAAATTTGGTGCCACATGAATTTGCAAAAAATTTTGTTATATGATAATATTAATTAAACAAAAAAATAAGGAGTGAAAACCATGACATACGAACAGGTAGTAGCAAAGGTTAAGGCTAAATTTCAGGATGCAGATGCAAGTGCAATCGACGGTGTAGTTGCATTACAGATTAATCTTGAAGGCAAGAATGTGAACGGCATTTTTTACATTGAGGTTAAAGACCATAATATAAATGTTGAGCCTTATGAATACTATGACAGACACGCTATCGTTACAGTCAACCCAACAAACCTTATGAAGCTTCTTGAAGGCAAGCTTGACCCCATTGAAGCATACAATAATGGTAAAGTTGTAGTTGACGGTGATGCTGGTGCTGTGCTTACAGTAATCAATCTTGTGAACTAATAGAAAAATGGCATCAAAAAAAGCTTCCCTATCAAAGGGAGGCTTTTTCTAGTTTATTCACTTAATGAGAATGTAAGAAGAACTTTGAACAAATCACCGTCAATTTGAATATCTAACTTACCATTTTGCACTTCTGCAAGAGATTTTGCTATTGAGAGTCCTAATCCACTTCCCTCAGTATTTCGCGAACTATCACCACGGACAAAGCGTTCCATAAGCTCGTTACCTGTAATATTAAGAGGGTCTTTTGAGATATTACGGAAACTAATTTCAACATTCTTACCATTTCGATTTGCATCAATATAAACGCGTGTTCCTGAATGAGCATATTTTGCTATATTGTTGAGAATATTGTCGAAAACTCGCCACATGTGACGGTTATCAGCCATAACATAAAGTGTTTCATCAGTTTTATTAAGAACAACCTGAAGATTATTCTTTTCAAAGCGTTCTTCGTATTCACCAAGAGCCTGTGAAAGCAAAATTCCAAGTTCAAATTCCATTAAGTTTACACTGATATTGCCTGTTGATGCTTTTGATGCTTCAAGCAAATCGTCAATGAGTTTTTTAAGTCTCGATGATTGGCGTGACAAAACATTAACATATTCTATTGCTGTTTCGTTTTCGATTTTTTCCTTTTCAAGCAAGTCAACATAGT
Organism: uncultured Clostridia bacterium; assembly: GCA_937899735.1. Taxonomy (GTDB): domain Bacteria; phylum Bacillota; class Clostridia; order Oscillospirales; family Acutalibacteraceae; genus Fimenecus. The sequence continues at coordinate 7,131 of CALBQZ010000107.1, forward strand.
TGATAATTGAGGTCAAAGGAGTTTTAATATCGTGAGAAACATTTGTTATAAGTTCAGTTTTAAAGCGTTCTGATTTCATCTGTTCTGCAACTGCTTTTTGAATGCCGTCACTCATATTATTGATGTTTTCAGCGTGGTCTTTCAAGTCAAGAAAAAGATGCTTTGTATCAATCTTTTTATACACATTGCCGTTTGCAATATCTTCTGTATTATTTTTAATATCTTTAAGAAGAATTGCAACAAAAATAATGCCAACACCAAGAATACCATTGATAATAAACGTAGCAGGCCACCAATAGCCCCAATCAAGTGTAAGTATTATGAATTCTACAAGCATTATAACAATTATTGCGATAACCGTTTTCCAAACTAAAGGTATTTTACGGATTAAACTCCAAACACTTTTACACACTTTAACAAATTTGTTTCGTACACTTTTTGTGATTTTTACAAATCCGTTCCACAGCCATCTTACAATTTTCACGAAATCTTTCCATAATATTTTTAATAACTTGCCAAGTAAAATTATTAATTTATAAATTATGCTTGATTTAATAAATGTTGATGTTTTATAGCGTACTGATATTGTCATTAAAAGGATTGCAAGGAAAATAAAATCAAGGAATATACCACCAACAAGAAGTACTAATATAAGCGACAACGAGTCATAAAACAGTTCATTGTAATATGTACTTTCCATTTCTGTACAAATAACAAAAACACCTAAACAAAGTAATGCAGTTACCCCTACATAAAGAACTGTTAAAATATCGTGAGGGAACTTATCAAATCTCGTAATGGTAATGTCTTTATTTTTAACATTATGCCCTGCAATACGTAATATGATAATAAATAAGATAACTACTGCCAAAGCAGATACAGCCGCTACAATATATAAGTTTGTTTCATAATTTGATACAAAATCGTAAAGAATTCCTACATAATAGATTTCATCCTTTATCCCTGCATCATCTTTATACTGTATTTTTACTGTGTATGTTTCATTCTCATAAAGCTTTGATGATTCATTTTCTTTAATATATTCTTCTTTTAAAACTGGAATAGTCCATCCACAATGAATTGTTAAATAATCTTTTGAAACATCAAGTGAAGAATATAATACATCGTGCTTTTCATTTCTTACTTCAAACAGAATCGCATCAGAAAACCACGGGACACCCAACTCACCATAATCATATACAAGTGATGAGTGACTTTCAAGATACCCTTGATAAGATGATGATATTTGACGTTCATAGTTATACAGCAAACTTTCAAGCATTCTTGTTTTATTATCGATTTTTGTTTTTTCTGACGATACAAAAGCACCCGTACCAAATCCAAAAATAATACATGCACCTGACAGCAATAAAGTTGTCATAAATAGTGCGAAGAGAATAATTGCAATAAACTTTACAATAAAACTGTTTTTCATCAATTTACACCTCTTTCATCTTATAACCCTGTCCCCAAACGACTTTGATATATCGTGGTTCAGCAGGATTAATTTCGATTTTCTCACGGAGGTGTCTTATATGTACTGCAACTGTGCTTTCTGTTCCATAAGGATTATCTTTCCAGACTTTTAAATAGATTTCCTTTGGTGAAAAGACTTTATTTGGAGTCTTCATAAGCAAGTGCAAAATTTCATATTCAGTTGGTGTTAATGAAACAGGTTCACCATCAACGGTTACCTTTTTAGCTGTATCATCAAGTTCAATTCCACCTATACAGATGCTTTTTTCATTGACTTTGCCACCACCAAGCATCATATAACGACGAAGTTGCGACTTAACTCTTGCCATAAGTTCAACAGGATTAAAAGGCTTTGTAACATAGTCATCAGCACCAACATTTAAACCAAGAATTTTGTCGGTATCCTCACCTTTTGCAGTAAGCAAGATAACAGGAATGTTGCTTTGTTCACGGATTTTTACCATTGATGTTATACCGTCCATAACAGGCATCATTATATCCATTATTATAAGATGGACTTCTTGTTCCTGTACTTTCTCAATAGCCTCTATACCATTATAGGCAAGAATTGTGTTATACCCTTCTGATTTAAGGTAAATGTCAAGAGCGTTGACGATGTCCTTTTCATCATCGCAAACAAGAATATTATACATACTTTTTCAACCTCCAATGGTATTTTAACTGAAATAGTTTTAAGATAAAAGTAAACAAATTATTAAGATTTTATTAAGATTAAATAGCTTAATTGACTTTGAAAAACTACCCCTCAGTCATTTTTTGCAAAAAATGACAGCTCCCCTGTCAAGGGGAGCCATTTTATTATTATTTGTATTATATCAATATCTGTTATGAACTTTTTCAGCAAACATAAGCATATCTTTAATTTCAAGGACTGTGCCATCGTCAAGGACTGCTTTACCACTCATTCTGCCAAAGACCTGATGCTGGTCAGAAATAATAACTTTAAAATCAATAAATGCACTACGATCAATTATAGGAATAAAGTCCATTTCAAATCTTCCGTCAGACGATGAGAATGTCCATGGGTCAGTATAATTCTCAGGCATATTGAAATAGATATCGTCAAGCTTATGAGCAACACCATCATAGAAAAGCACATTTTCGGTTGCTGCTGAATTATCACCGAAGCCATAACCGATATTAAATCCGAATGCATGACCATCCAAATCACAGTTACCTGAGCCCCAGAACCATGTGTTATCATAAGTCCAGACACCACGACCCCAGTCAAGTGTACCAAAGTCAGTTGAAGGGTTAAACTCGTATTTTTCGTCACCAACTGTCACCCAACCAGATGCTCTCATACAGTTGATTTTCTGGTTATAATAGAAACATCTCTTGTTCTTTTTCCAAGGAATTGTAATAACCATTGAATCCATATCAGGCTGGTCAAGACAGATATCACATTTAAAGTCTTTTCCATCTTTAAAGTTTTTATATGTACAAACAATTCTTCTCTGTCCGTCAGTTTTAATATAATCAAGAGTAAGGTTTTTGTTGCCGAAATGAACATTCCCCTCACTACTTGTTGGTGGCATATTTGTCTTGCCCATTGTGAAGAATGGCATTTCACTCTTTGTGGTTTCGCTTGGTGTTTTAAAATCAAGGAATGATACAGAATGAAGTCCTGCAAAGCCTAAATCAGAAACAGTGAAAGCAACACCAAAATCCTGCGCTAAAACAAGATAATAGTCCCATTCTTTAATTCTGAAAACATTTGACTTAATTGCCTTTTTGTCGTATTTCCAGACTTGTTTTGTTGACCAACCAATTTCACGAAGACTGCCGTCTGCATTCAAAAGGTCAACAGGTTTGTCCACAAAATGATTTCTCATAACACTTTCCCCTTTTTTAATTTTTCCCTTTTTTATTTAATTACAAAATGTCAACCTTTAAAGTCGCATCATTGTATTTATAGAATTTCCTGTCATCCAATGCCCAAAGTCGGTTTGTAAACTCACCTTTTTCGACACCACTTACAGCATCCATTATTTCATAGACTTTTGCATCCATAGAGTCGAGTTCTGAAAGAAGTTCAGCCTCTAAGAACAAGGGTCTTACAGCGGCACCAAATTCAGGTTCACCATGGTGAGAGATAATCATATGCTGTAAAAGCAATGGTTTTTCATTATCTATTCGAAGTTTTCCAGCTGCTTCTTTAACCATCATAGCTCCCATTACAAGATGTCCTATAAGATTACCTTCAACCGTATAACCTGATGCAATTCCTGTTTCACCAACGTCAAATTCAACTGTTTTAGCAATATCATGTAAAATCGCACCTGAGATTAGCAACTCACGATTTACAAATGGATAGACTTTGCAAACTCCCTCACAAAGCTTAACAATTGAGGTTGTATGCATCAAAAGTCCACAACGAATAGCATGATGAAGTCTGAATGCTGCAGGGAAATAAAGAATTTTCTCTTTATTTTCATTAAGAAGATATGAAACAATCTTTTTTAAATCTTCATCTTTAAAACTATTAACAAGTGAAAGAAGATGATTAAACATATCATCCCCACTGTAATCAGCAGATTTTACATAATCAGCAACACTTACGCCATCACTCTCAATTACAGGACGGATTCTCTCAATTCGCAACTGGTCATGACCATTATACTGTGAAATCTGTCCTCTAACCTTAACAAAAGAATCTGTTTCATATTTACCGTGAGAAGCTTCGTTATAATCCCAGAGTTTTGCAAAAATCTCTCCCCCTTTATCAGAAAGCACAAGGTCAAGATAAGCATTACCGTTTTTAGCCATTTTTTTGTCACACTGTTTGATGACTGCGAAGCCCTCAACAAGTCCGTTATTTCCAATCTCTTTAAAATTCATAAATATAAACACACAAAGCTTGTGTATCTGTCCTTTCATAATCTATATATAGAATTATACACTACAAAAGAATCTAATGCAAGAAAATTTAGCCAAAAAGCATTTTACCCGTATTATTTTGTGCAATGAAAATTGAACAAATGAGAATTGTTGTCAACAATGTGATGATAACTAGCATCAAATAGTTTTTCATCAATCTTTTTAACTCTGTCATTTATATTTCACACTCCTTTAATAGTGCTGTCAGCGATTCAGCTAAAAGTTCTGCTGAGTACACAGCTTCTAACAATGTATTAGCATCGGTACCTATTTCAACCTGCAAAGCACAAGGCATTAAGTCCATATTGTATTTTCTGCTACACAAATTTAAGGGCCTTGCTATCGTTGGGCTGCTATCTACCAATTTCTTCTGCAAATTAAGTGCAAATGTAAAATTTTTCTCCCAATCAGGAAAACCCGTTACGTTTCCGTCTTCACAACCACTTATTATTTGAATCTGTGCAATTTTTCTATCACCGATTTGAGTAACCGGTTTTATCCGAGAACCATCTTTCTGATAAATTGTTCCACGATGAATATCAAGTACAACCTGTATTGACGTATTTTCTTTTAATAATTTTTTTACATTCTCATACGAACGGTCATATGCGCCACCATATTCTTCATCATATAATGTTTTATCGTGTATGGTTTTATATCCATTTTTTTCCAAAACCTTGCATATTTCTTCGCCCACCCGAATCACATTTTCTTCAGGATTGTTGCTTATTGAACTACGTTCATTAGTATAGTATCCCCTATCAAGTAGTTCGTATGTTTCGCTACCATGAGTATGATATATCAGCACAGAAGGTTGTGATTTATTCACCTCGGCGCAAACTTTTTTATTTATATAATCAGTTATATTCACCTTATGATTTAAGGTTGTATTGCGAAGATATATACCGTTAAATTCTGATGTTGCATTTTGGCGACTGTAATCCACCTCGATTATCTTACCATCATTTGAAGAATTTGAATACTTTTTCTCTGCATCAACTATAAGTTCATATATGTCACTTGCTATATTAATATTAGATATAGTTGAAGATTGAGTGGCACTTACGGAAGAGTTTAATTTCTGTGATATTTCCACCGAATTGTCTTGCTTCATATTATCATAAGAAGTATCAAATAAGGTTTCAGGAAAAGTAAAAGAAAACACTATTGATAATATTTTATCCGTAACAGAGACAGAGTCCAAAAAAATTAAAAATGATAGTGCAACGGGAATTATCAAATTAAAAATAATTGATAAAGTTTTATTCGAGATGTTTGTCCCTGATTTCAAAATTTTCACTCTTTCGCATAATATTCACTAAAGAATATGCGAGTATATATCGATTTATGATAAGGCTAAAAACAGCTCAGGCTCAGCTTCCGGATGTATTGCGCAATTAACACCCATAGCAATTAAAGATGATGCTCTTTTTATTATTGTGTCAATTTCACGAGGAGTAACAAACAAATTATCATCTTCTTCAAAACGAATTACAGTTGGAACTCCAATAGAAATTACAGGTATATTCAACGTGCTTTTGTCTATAGTTTTTCTGTAATTCCCTACACCTGAACCCGGTGTAATGCCAGTGTTTGTAATTTGTATTGTTTTACCAAGATTAGTACTTTTCAAAGTAGCAATTGCATCTATGATAATAGCTAAGTCAGGTTTTACAACATCCACTATGCCTTTTATATATTCAGAGGTTTCAATACCTGTTTGACCAAGAACGCCTGTTGAAATTGAGGAAACAGGGTTTAATTTGGGTAACGATAAGTCATCTTCCAGCATTTTCTCAAAATGTCTGGTTGATAATATCTTATTTGCACACAATGGTCCTAACGCATCAGGTGTTATGCTTTCATTTCCTAATCCTGCAACAATAAATCTTTTTGACTCCTTTGGTAAGATACTTTTAATTGTTTTAATAAGCACAGTAAGTCTTCCGTCAATCAATTCGCTTTCGTGAGAAAACTCAGGCATTTTCAATGTTATATATTTCCCCTTGGGTTGACCCATTATTCTTGAGGCTTCATCCGTTTGTATTTCAGTAAGTGTTATCTCTGTTTCCTCTTCTATCCACTGCTTCACAGACACACCTTTCACATTATTTTTAGAGATAGTTTCTTGTCTTTCATATGCGATATCAGTTCTTAAATTCATATGCCCTCCACTATGATTTAAATATAATAGACTACCTTAGAAAAAAATTGTTTAAAATAAAAAAATGCACTCATTTCAAAGCGCATCTTTTTTCCCAAGTAATCTATCTATTTAACATGGCATAATTAAATATTTTCTCTGCTTTTTTTCCAATTTTTTTCTCAATATAATATCGCAAATCTTCATCTTCTTGTATTTTTTCAAGAAGTTCCTTATCTCGTTCAATATAATACTCTCTTAACATCGGATCATATTCAAAAAATTCATCACTATAAATATCATCTCCTACTAATTTACGACGTTCCTCAATCCACTGTCCTAATCTTTTCGCATTAAGTGCTAATTCTACATATCTTATTGCAAACTCTTTTTTTAAAATATTTTCATATTTAAGTAAGTATTCTGCTTTTTGTTCACTAGTTAAATCTTGTAAATTCAAAGCAAACGAATCAATCAAGGCATGACAATATTCAATAGAACGTAATGGAGATTCAAGAAAAATATTAGAAAAAAACTTTGCTAACTCCATCAATTCTTCCTCGTTCATTCCTTCTTTCTCTCCTGCATCGCATAGTTCTTGTACCATTCTATGTACTTTTCTAGAAGAAAACCTAGTTCCTTTATTTGAGTTCATTGCAAATTCATATATTATTCCTTCTTTATCATATATCTGTGACAAAATATACCTTATAACAAAACATTCTTTTTCTTGAAATCTAATATTCTTTCCATCCTCTTTCAACAATTCTTTAGTTGCTCCTAGTCTTTCAATCAATCCATAAAAATTACGTCTTAATCTTTTTATATCGTTATCCCGCAGATCATTCCCT
>CALBQZ010000108.1 GCA_937899735.1 uncultured Clostridia bacterium
TCTCTGTGGACTTCTCGCCCTCTTGAAATAATGCTTCAAAAGGATAATCATTTCTGGTACGCCAATCGCTGCTTGTTGCGTCTCCAACATTATAAACAAGGTTTGGATATTTCGCTTTTAACATACTCTCCACAGATATTTTTTCTGTTCTGGCCGCATCTACCGATGCAACACTTTTACTTTCAAAAACACCATTAAAAGAGGTTACCTGTTCCCTGCCGGATACTTTTTGCTCTGAATATCCGTAATAGTTCATCATCATTTTACTAAGTTGCATACTATCTATCATAGTGCCTCCTTTCTGCAACCTATCTGTCAGTCAAGGTTGCTCTGCTCTCCCAGAAGGTCCGAGCAGTTTATTATAAATTGCCCATAACTCCCGACATCATAAAGTTCGCCTCATAAGCTGCACTTACAACAGATGCCGAAGTTCCACTATTTTCAAACGCAATATTCTCCATACCAACAGTAGCAAGACCATTCTTATAGTGCATTGCATTGAAATATTGATTCATTTCCTTTCGGTGTCTAATCTGTTCACCTATGTATTCTTCCAATAATTCCTGCTGTTCCAGTTTTCTTGCATACGCCTTTTCTTCCAAGCGTTCCTGCATTTCTTTTCTTTCTGCTCTTCTTGTCCAAAATGCTCCTTCTGATTTTTCTTCCCAAATATCTTTACCTTTGCCTCCTTGATAACCTTCATACCAACCAGAAGCACGACACTCTTCTTTTGTAGCTCCAAAACTGAAAACGGCATAGGAACCACCACAAACTGATGTCCAAGGGTTGTTAGTTGCAAAATTCTGCCCCAAGCTATCAATTACCCACTTTTCATACTCAGGGTCATTTTGCATCGCTTCAAAACCTTCATCTGATATGTGAATGCTATAAGAACATAATGCTTGTGACGGATGAAAAGGTAACTGACTGATTTTATTTGCTATGTAGTTCTTGTACTCATCTAATGTCATGTCCTTAGTTGAAACAGTTTTAGACACTTCTGTTGTTGACGATATGCTTGTCTTTTCTCTCACTGTTTCCATAAAATTATTTTTTGTTTCTGTTGTTCCACTCTGATTTTCTGTAGCTCTTGTACCACTACTTCTTTGACTTTGGGTTGACTGAATGAAACTATTGTAATAACTTGACATGCCACCCATATAAATCGAATTACTCATAATTGCCTCCTTCCCGGCTACTGCTGTTTTTCATTCTGTAACATAACCGTTAATGTGAATTTTTTATTTTCAGCAGACCAATCCACGCCACCGTGATATTTTTCTGCTGTGTTCTTAATATTGCTTAGTCCGATTCCGTGAGCCTTTTTATCTTTCTTATCCGTTACCGGAAACTCAGAGTATTTTTTTCGTGTAATCTTACCATCAAAGCTGTTCTCCACCTCTATAAAGAACATCTTGCCTCTTGTAAATGAGGACAGGGTAATAAAAGCTTCTGCACTCCGGTCTTTTTCTTTCAGTTTCTTACATGCTTCGATTGCATTATCCAAAGCATTTCCGATAATAATACCTATGTCATAGCCTTGTATTTGTAAATTGTCCGTGAACAACAGCCTATCGGCATTTAAATGAATGTCCGGCATAATTCGTGTCAGTTCGTGGTACTTCATATTTAACAAAATATCCACCACGCTGTTACCTGTTTTATACTGAAAATCCAGCCTGTCAAAAGTCTGGTTCAGTTCTGACAGGTACTTCTGCAATTCCTCGTTTGCCTGACCTTCTTCGTTACCTGCAAGCTGCATAATCACGGACAGGGTGTTTTTCATATCATGCTTCATACTGCGTATTCCACCATAAATATGCTCCATTTCTGCCATATGCTCCTGCATATTTTTCATTTGCTTTTCTAAAATGAGTTTGTCACTCTTTTCCTGATTCAGCGTTATCATATCCTGAAAGAGCTTGACACTATAAACAATGGAAAGAAGCGACAAAATCAGAATTGCCGGGATAATTACCATAAGAATCGGATATTTCCCATACAAATCCTGCGGCACACCATTTTCCATCGTCAAAAGAATTGTCCTAAGCATTACGCATAACAAAAAGCCCACACAGCCCGGTGTCAGCAAAAACAATACTTCCTGTCTTTGAACCGGATACTCTTTGTCCTTATAATACTTAACCACCGCTTTTAATGCTCTGTATAGCAGAACCATGTAGCAGGCAACCATGAGTGTCTGCAAAATACTTGCTGTAACATCAATCAAATGCTCTGTCGTTCCAACGGATACATATTCTTTCTCTAATAAAAGAACCCATAATTCAAACAGTTTGCCGCCACATACGACCACCATCATTCCTATAAAAGAACACAAATCTCTGATAGCCATGAATGTAATGGTTAAAAATACTGTCATCTGTGTCCCGGCATGATAAAACAACTTACCGATTAAAAATACTGCTACCGATAACAGCATTAACTTTCCCAATGTTTCTTTGGTTTCATAACTGCT
>CALBQZ010000109.1 GCA_937899735.1 uncultured Clostridia bacterium
TGAAATATAAGTGGTAAAAATAAAAAGATTTGGTAAATTAATCTAATCCGAAATTGTGAATAAGTCCTTCTCGATTACGCCAACCCTCTTTAACCTTTACCCAGCATTGAAGGTTGATTTTGCAATCGAAAAAGTTTTCCATATCCTGACGTGCATAGGTGGAAATCTTTTTAAGCATCATACCACCCTTGCCGATAATAATTCCTTTATGGCTGTCTCTTTCACAGAAAATAGTTGCTTCCACATCCATAATTCCGTCACTTCTCTCACGCATTTTTTCAATGCTTACTGCAGTGCCGTGTGGAATTTCTTTATCCAGAAGTCTTAACATCTTTTCACGGATAATTTCGCCTGCAAGCACCCTTTCAGGCTGGTCAGTAAGAGTATCATCAGGGAAGAAATGCTCGGACTCGAATGCAAGTTTTTTAAGTTCTTTCAAAAGTGAATCAATTCCGTTACCTGTCTGTGCAGAAACAGGAACGATGGCATCAAAGCTATAATGCTCTGACATTTCTTCAATTCGTGAAATGAGATTTTCTTTTTCTTTTACTGTGTCAATTTTATTGATTGCAAGGATTGCAGGGTTTTTACCCTTTTTGATTTTTTCGATAAGTTCAAGTTCAGCTTCTTTCAATTCACCGTCAGGCTCAACAACTAAAAGGCAAGCGTCAACACCGTCGATACTGTCGCTTACTGCCTTAACCATTTTTTCACCAAGCTTTGTTTTTGGCTTATGGAAACCAGGTGTGTCAGTAAACACAAGCTGAACATTATCGTCAGTTGTAAGTACACCCATTATTCTTGTACGAGTTGTCTGTGGTTTTGAAGAAACTATTGCGATTTTTGTTCCTAAAAGTTTATTAAGAATTGAAGATTTACCAACATTGGCTTTTCCTACGATTGCAATAAATGCTGTTTTTGGTGAATTCATTTATTTTTCCCCTTTTTTTCCAAAACCGAAAAATATAAAAATTGTGTCTAAAATTATTGAAACGATAAATAATACCAAAGCCCACAAGTTATTTGTAAAGTACTGGAATAACTGTTGAAATGCCTCAGGTTGCCACATAATTGCAACACCTGCTAATACTGCAAAAACTGTGAAGATAAGCACTGCACCTGCTGCACAGTCCTTTGCGATTTTGCCGAACTTTGTATATTCTTCTCCGTGCAAATCAACTACTGCTTCAATGGATGTATTTATTAACTCTGCACCCATTACAAGTCCACAAGCAATAAAGAGAATTGCAAATTGTGTTCTTGTGATTTCAAAAAAATCAAATGCACAAAGAAAAAAGAACATATATGCAAAGCAAGAGATATGTATTCTCATATTTCGTTCGGTTTTTATTGCAGTGAAAACACCCTGAAATGCATAACCAAAACTTTTGAAAAGAGCAACAAGGTCTTTCATAATAATTATTCCTCGTCTAAGTAATAACTTCCGTTACGTTTAAGTCCGATTTTAGTAAGTACTGCTTCCTCTTTTTCTCTCATCTGTACTGCTTCAAGTCCACCGTTTTCGTGGTCATAGCCTAAAAGATGAAGAAGTGAATGTACTGTTAAGAAGCCGATTTCTCTCTGAAGAGTATGTCCGTATTTTTCTGCCTGTTCATAAGCATGTTCAATGGAAATGATAATGTCACCAAGGATTTTAGCCCCTGTGTCATAATTGATGTCATATTCCCCATTCTCACCCATTGGGAATGAAAGAACATCAGTGCTTCTGTCAATTTTACGATGTTTTAAATTAAGCTCGTGGATAGTGGCATCATCCACAATTGAAACACTGATTTCTGCCAAATCTGTAAAGCCCTCGTGAATAAGAACAGCCTTACAGCAACGACGGATGAGCATTCTCACACCAGTTGGAATTTTCATTACATTCTGTTTATTGTCAATAATAACTCTTAATTTCTCGTTCATTTGTTTTTCCTCGCTTCCTGTCTTTCATAAGCCTTGATAATATCCTGAACAAGACGGTGTCTGACCACATCTTTTTCTGTAAATATATTGATTGCGATATCGTCGATACCTTTTAAAATCTTCATAGCCTCAACAAGTCCTGATTTTTTACCGTCCGGCAGGTCAATCTGAGTAATATCACCTGTTACAACAATTTTGGAATTGAAGCCGAGTCGGGTTAAGAACATTTTCATCTGTTCCCTTGTTGTATTCTGTGCTTCGTCAAGAATAATGAAGCTGTCGTCAAGTGTACGACCACGCATATATGCAAGTGGTGCTACCTCAATACTACCTCTTTCCTGATAACGCTGAAAGCTCTCTGCTCCAAGCATATCGAAAAGAGCATCATACAATGGTCTGAGATATGGGTCAACCTTTTGCTGCAGGTCACCTGGCAAAAAGCCTAATTTTTCACCTGCTTCAACTGCAGGACGAGTAAGGATAATTCTGTTAACCTCTTTTGCACGGAAAGCATTTACTGCCATTGCAACTGCAAGATAAGTTTTACCTGTACCTGCAGGACCTGCACCAAGAGTGATTGTATTGTTTTTTATACATTCAAGGTATTTTTTCTGTCCAAGTGTTTTTGGCTTAATGGGTTTTCCTTTTGCAGTAATGCAGACACAGTCCCCTGTCATTTCGCAGAGCTTGTCCTCATTACCCTCATTAACGAGGGAAAGTACATAACGGACATTTTGTTCAGACAATGCTTCACCACGGTTAATAAGAGTTAAAAGTCCGTTGATTGCTCTTGTTGCTTTGGCAACATTCTCTGCATCTCCGCTGACTTTGATTTCCGAGCCACGACTTACAACCTTTACGTTATACTGTGACTCAATAAGCCTTATATTTTCATCAAAGCTGCCGAACAAACTGACTGTCTGTTCCATTCTGTCAACATTTATTACTTGTTCAAACAACTCATTTCACCCACTCGCAAAAAAATTGTATATATATAAAATATTTTATCATATTTTTCACGTTTTGTCACCATTTTTTTCAATATAAATTTCCTTTAATTCGCCTATTTCCTGCTTACATTCAGCAGAAAGTCTATACACGGTTTCACCATTCTCCGAAACAGCCTTGACAGTACACTTTTCCACCTCGCAGGAATCCAAAAGATTCTTCACGTATTCAGCGTTACTATAAAGGGCAATTTTTCCTTTAAGAGAATCTGTTTTTTGCAATTCTTCTTCCCTGTACATCGCTCCGTACTCTTTTATTATTCCCACGGGAAGCAGAATTTCATCACTTTTTAAGAATGATTTGTGTTGTGTAAAAAACGGTTGTGGAACACTTGTACCCAATGGAATTTTTAAGCCAAAAAAATAAATACAATCACGACGTTTTTCATTTTGTAACTCATATAATGCAATATCCTTATGAGTAAACTCTTGTTTTTTCTTTACAAGAGCTTTGACATATCCATCAGCGTGAATGAAAATCTCTTTTCCGTCAGCACGAGTAATGATTCCACTAATCAACAAATCACCTTTTGTCACTGCCCAGCCGGGCTTGGTTTCCTCCGTACCATAAAGGACATCAATGCTCAAAATCACGCCATCCTCCGACGCTACTACATTTGTTGGAGTTTTATTGTCGTAAATCTGGGGTGCTGTTACCTTTTCACGGACTTCTATTACAATTACTGTGCCTTTTCTGTTAACTGCAGCCCAGGAGAGGTTAGGTATTTCAGCCACCACATTCTGCGCAGTTTCCTTTGCATCTATCTGTGAGATTCTTGCACCCACTTTTACACCGTGCTTTTCAAAGGCAGAAAGAAGATAGTCATTTTCAAGAGTAGTATTACCAACAACGGAAACACTCCAAATGAATTGAGAAAGCACAGTTAAAACACAAAAGAATGCCACAAGACCGACTAAAATTCCAAGCCTTGATTTATTATTTTTCAAAAAGAATTTAAGACCTTTTTTCTCAAGGGATATAAGCTTCATTCCGGATTTTTTTGCTGGACTTTTTAGTAAAAGATACCCTGACACAGTTGTTGTTGCAAAAATATTTCCATTTATATTCTTTATGTTCCAAAGCGGTATTTTTTCTCTTGTGCAAAGATTTAAAAATCTATCTGCAAGACCACCGTAAGCCTTGAAATTTATGTAACCTAAAATATATCTTAAAAATTCAATAATCAAACCAATTCACCTATGACACAAAAGAAATTTCACCGATTTGTCCACTGATTACAGCAACTCCGCTGTCAAAAGAATTTATTACAAGTCCGTCACCTGATATACTCATCACCGTTTCTCCAATATTAAGTTTTATAAGATTTTCACCGTATTCAACAACACCCAAGCATCCGTCAACAATAATTTCCCTATTCCCTGTCATCTCAATTTTCGGTTCATTGACAATAACCTGTGGCAATTGAAATTTTGACTTTTTATCTTTATCCTTTCGTGGCATCCATCAACACCTCACTCATAAAATTATATGATATGGCAGATAAAAAATTCATTATTCCATTGTGTTTTTAATATATTGTAGAAGGTGAATTATATGGTTACTGTAAAGGTGAAAAAAGAATATTTTACATTGGTTTTAATCATTCTTTTTACTATTCTGTTATTCAGGTTTCCCGATGAAATAAAGTATGGGATTACAAAGGGACTCTCAATATGTTTTTACACCATTATTCCGTCAATGTTTCCGTTTTTGGTGCTTTCGTCCTATGTTGTGAATTCCGATATTCTGAGTCCGATTTATAGGTTTGTGTCGCCTGTTACAAATGTTTTATTCAGGCAACCCGCTTGTGTTGTGCCTGTGATAATATTGTCAATGGTAGGTGGATTTCCCGTTGGAATCAAAATGGTAAATGACCTTTTTATACGAAAGGAAATTACGGAAAATCAGACAAAACGACTTTGTTGTTTTTGTATGAATTCAGGTCCTGCTTTTACTATTACTGCAGTCGGTGCGAATATGCTGAAATCCACACTTGCAGGAGTGATTATTTTTGCTTCTCTTTGTATTTCGTCATTGATTATGGGTTTTTTCACTCGGTTTTTCACTTGTGAAGAAAGTAATAAAGACATAAAAAATTACCACCTGTCAAATCTTTCTTCTCTTTCGACCTCGGTGACAAGTGGTATAAACAGTATTCTTGGAATTTGTGGATGGATTGTGCTTTTCTGCGGACTTATCGAATGTCTTCACACAATAAATTCAAACGAATTTTTGTCCCTTTTTATTACAACTACCTTTGAGGTTACTGGTGCTTGTAATGAATTCGCAGGAAAAATCCCTCTGCAGATTTTTGCGTTCATCATCGGTTTTGGTGGGTTTTGTGTGCATTGTCAGGTTCTTGACTGTCTTAAAAATTGCAAGTTGAAATACGGATATTTTCTATTCAGCCGAGTAATCCACGGAAGCCTTTCGGGTATAATTACATATGTTTTTCTTCTGTTGATACCTGTCGAAATCGAGGTTTTTGCAAATACAAGTGACATAAATCCTGCACCTTTTTCCGTTTCAATATGGGGTTTCGTGGCATTGGTTTTAATGTGTGTTATTATGATTTTTGATATTGATAGAAAGAAGAAAGTATGTTAGAATTATTATTGAGATAAAGATTTTCAGGTGATAATATGAAGAAGTTATTAAACGACAAGAAAATAGAAGCACGTTGCTCATACTGTGCTAACGGAAAGCTTGCACCTACGGGTGATAGTGTGTTGTGTAAAAAATTAGGTATTGTTGACCCTGATTTTTCCTGCAATAAATTCAAATATGATGTATTAAAACGTCAGCCAAGGCGTCCTCGCGAAATTGAACATTTTGAAGCAGAGGATTTTTCACTCAGTATTGATGAATAAAACAAAAAAAGACGGAGTCGAAACTCCGTCTTATTTTTTGTGTTTTGTGATTATCTTCTGCTCTTGAAAAGGTCAAGAATGTCGATATCTTCATCAGGAGCGCCGAAGTTGCCACCTGAGCTGATTTCGTCAACTGATGCATTGTAGAAAGGTTTCTTAGCAACACCGTTTGAATCAAGACCAAAACCAGTTGCGATAACTGTTACATACATTTCGTCATCAAGTTTTTCGTCGAAAGCAACACCGAAGATGATGTTTGCATCGTCGTCAGCCTGTGAACGAACGATACCTGCAGCTGTGTCAACATCTTCAAGAGTGATGTCAGGAGATGCTGTGATGCTGATGATAA
>CALBQZ010000110.1 GCA_937899735.1 uncultured Clostridia bacterium
TAAAAGCTATTTCTTTGCCCCTTGTAAAACAAGGGGTTAACTTTGTCACAGACAAAATAAAGGGACGAGTTATTCGTCCCTTACATTTTGCATTTTGCACTTATATAATCTCTCCACCACCGAGGACTGTGTCACCATCGAATATAACAAGTGACTGTCCTTTTGTGATTGCTCTTTGTGGCTCGTCAAATTTAACGTGTAAATATCCGTTTTCATCCTGCCATGCAGTTGCAGGTTGTTCCTTATGTCTGTAACGGACACGAGCAAGTACACGGATTGGTTCTGTAATTGGTTTTCCACTGATTATGTTAACATTCTTAGCAGTTGCTGTGTCGGTAAACAAATCTTCATTATCACCAAGAATTACATTATTTGTTTCAGGGTCAATGTTAAGTACATAAAGTGGGTTTTTATAGGCAATTCCAAGTCCTTTTCGTTGACCGATTGTGTAATTCACAATACCCTTATGCTCACCAAATGAAAAGCCATCCTTGTGCATAAACAGTCCCTTTGGATAAGTTTTATTGTTATAAGACTTAATAAAACCTACATAATCACCGTCGGGTACAAAGCAGATATCCTGACTATCTTTTTTTCGTGCAGTTATAATGTCATTTTCTTCTGCGATTTCACGGATTTCAGGTTTTGTATATTCACCTAATGGGAATTTGATATGTTTTAATTGCTCTTGAGTAAGCATATAGAGAAAATAACTCTGGTCCTTACTTTCATCAACGGCTTTTTTAAGTTTGTATTCACCGTTTTCGCAGACAACACGAGCATAATGACCTGTTACAACAAAATCAGAATCTAACTCATGCATTTTATCCATCATAGCACCGAATTTAAGTGTACGATTACACTCAACACAAGGGTTTGGAGTTTTGCCATTCTCATAAAACTCAATAAACTTATCAATAACCTGTTTCTTAAATTCTTCTTTAAGCGGGAAAATATAAAAAGGCATACCTAATTTGTCGGCAACTGCTTTTGCATCAGAACAATCCCCTTCGGAATAGAGCTGCATTGTAGCACCGACACAGGTATAGCCTTCATTTTTCATAAGCAAAGCAGCGACGGAGCTGTCAACTCCGCCACTCATAGCAATTACTGCTTTCATTTTATTCACCCAAGTTCAAGCATTTTATCAATGCATTTTTTGGCTTTCACGATTGTTTCGTTATCGAGTATGATTTCTTCGCCACCCTTACCAAGCATTGTGTTATAAAGGTCAACAAGTGTTGTTGCTTTCATATCAGGGCAAATGAGTTTTGGTGAAAGTGCAAAGAAATTCTTATCAGGACATTCGTACTGGAGCGATTCTGCAATACTGATTTCTGTACCGATAACGAAATTCTTATGGTCACTCTCTTTCGCGAATTTCATAATACCTGTTGTTGAGCCAACATAATCTGCCTCTGCCACAACTTCAGGCTTACACTCAGGATGCACAAGGAGAAGTGAATCAGGATAATACTCTCTCGCCTTTTTAACATCATCTGCAGTAATTTGTCCGTGAATCGGACAACCACCATTTACAAACTTAAATGTCTTTTCTGGGAGCTGTTTTGCAACAAAATCACCAAGATTACAGTCAGGGATAAAGAGGATTTTATCGTTATCTAATTTGCTGACAACACTAACTGCTGATGCAGACGTTACACAAACATCACAAATAGTTTTGAGTGCTGCAGTTGTGTTGATATAAGCCACAACAGTATAGTCGGGATTCTCTTTCTTGATTTCATTGATGTATTCCACACTCATCTGCTCTGCCATTGGGCAACCTGCAACAGGGCTTGTGATATAAACTGTCTTTTCAGGGGAGAGAATTTTTACGGTTTCTGCCATAAAACGAACTCCACACATTACAACAGTTTTTGCATCAGTTTTTTCTGCAAGTACGCTTAACTGGAAACTGTCACCTGTGTAATCGGCAACTTCAATAATCTCACGAGCAACATAACTGTGAGCGAGAATACAGATATCTTTTTCTTTTTTAAGTTGCAGGATTTTTTCCTGCATTTCTTTTACTGTCATTTTAATCTTCCTTTTCAAAGATTAGAACGGGCTGCCGAGGGTGCGGGTGTCCGGTGGACACCTCTGCGAAGCAGAAACACCGACCGAACCGGCAGGTGAGACCCGTCAGCCCCTACAAAATTATAAAATTGAATTATTTTTCCGCAATACAATGTGGTTAAGGCGAAGCTGTATCGGGGATACCGCGAGCCGACAGCCACGCAGTATTGCGGAAAAAGAAACAATTTTAATGATGGTGTTCTTCGAATTCAAAGTCTGCAGGGTTGTACTCAATACCATTTTTGTCGTAATAATCCTTAACAGCTGCTTTGATTGCCTGTTCTGCAAGAACTGAGCAGTGGATTTTAACTGCAGGAAGTCCGTCAAGCGCTTCAACAACTGCTTTATTTGTGAGTTTGAGTGCTTCACTCAAAGGCTGACCTTTAATCATATCAGTTGCGATTGAGCTTGTTGCGATTGCAGATGCACAACCATAAGTATTGAATTTAACATCTGTGATAATACCATCGTTGATTTTGAGATACATCTTCATAATATCTCCGCACTTTGCATTACCAACTTCGCCGATTCCGTCGGCATCTTCTAATTTACCAACATTATGTGGATTCACAAAATGTTCCATTACTTTTTCTGAATATTCCATTTTATTTACCTTCCTTCTGAGGCGGATAAAGTCAAACACCATAAGCCTTAAATGTATGATTTCCCGCACCTTTGTGTATTTTTTATCTTGCAATACAACAAGTATTGCTTCACTAAAGAAATCCCCAAATGCACGAAAACTGATACATTTAAGGTTCTTTGAAGTTTAACACGAAAATATTTTTTCTGTATCAAGGCAAAAACCACAAGGAATACTTTTCGTATTTCGAGGATTTTTAACGAAGATACAGGAGAAATAGGTCGTGTTAAACCTTATTGTGTTTGGCATTCTCCGCCTCTATCTTTTCCCACAATGGAGACATATCACGAAGTCTGTTGATAATTGGTGGTAACTGTTCGATGATATAGTCCATTTCTTCAGGTGTATTATCCTCACAAAGGCTCAAACGAAGTGAACCGTGTGCAATTTCGTGTGGTAAACCGATTGAGAGAAGCACATGGCTTGGGTCAAGTGAGCCTGATGTACAAGCTGAACCTGATGAAGCACTGATTCCCATGATATCAAGGTAAAGGAGAAGTGATTCACCCTCAACACCCTCGAAACAAGCACTTACATTACCTGGCAATCTATGCTCACGGTCACCGTTGATTCGGCTACGTGGGATGTTGAGAATTCCATCAATAAGCTGTTCTCTCATCGCAACGAGTTTCTTTGTGTTTTCTTCCATATGGTCACAAGCATCTTTAAGAGCTGCTGCCATACCTACTATTGCAGGAACATTTTCCGTACCTGCACGACGATTTCTTTCCTGAGCACCACCCTCAATAAGGTTAGGAAGTCTTATACCCTTTTTGCAGTAAAGACCACCTATACCCTTTGGTCCGTGGAACTTATGACCAGAAAAGGACATCATATCAATATTATCGGCCACAACGTCAACAGGGACATGTCCCACTGCCTGAACAGCGTCAGTATGGAAAAGAACACCTTTCTCACGACAAACTGCACCGATTTCACGGATTGGCTGAACTGTACCGATTTCGTTATTCGCAAACATAATTGTTACAAGTGCTGTGTCTTCTTTTATTGCATTCTTTACGTCTTCAACCTTTACAAGACCGTTTTCATAAACATCAAGCAAAGTGATTTCAAAGCCCTCTTTTTCGAGTGCATTGAGTGTATGCAATACTGCGTGGTGCTCAAATTTTGAGCTTATAATATGTTTTTTGCCTTTTTTAGCCATTAAATGAGCCGCACCCTTGATTGCCCAGTTATCGCTCTCGCTACCGCCCGATGAAAAATAAACATCGTTGGGGTCAGCGTTAATGCACTCGGCAACTGTGTTTCGCGCATCGCGTACTGCATGGAACGCATCTTGCCCAACACTATGAAGACTTGATGGATTTCCGTAAATTTCCTCAAAGCAAGGCATCATAGCATTAAGCGCTGTTTTTGATATTTTTGTGGTTGCTGCATTATCTGCGTAAACCTTCATATATACATCTCTTTTCATAGAAAAAATTACAATTCATAGTGAATTACTGTGAATTCGTATATATCATACTACTGCGGTATGAATTTGTCAATTATAATATAGGTAGAATTACCGTTATTTTGCAAAGAATTTTTCAGCATATCGCACAGATTCTGGGTGATACGCTGAGGCATGACAATGGGTGTCCGCGTTCCAAGGCGAATGATTTCCACGT
>CALBQZ010000111.1 GCA_937899735.1 uncultured Clostridia bacterium
CACCCATATCAAGCCAGAATTTCATAACATTCTTAACTTCTTCTCTTACCTTTGGGTTATCCATATTAAGGTCAGGCTGACCCTTTGTGAAAACATGAAGATAATATTCGTCAACCTCAGGAACATATTCCCAAGCACCACCCTCAAATGTTGAAAGCCAGTTGTTAGGTGGTTTCTTGCCGTTCTTACCCTTACCTTTTCTCCAGATATAGTAATCGTGATAAGGATTATCAACGCTCTTACAAGCTTCTTTGAACCAATGGTGTTCAGTTGATGTATGGTTAACAACAAGGTCCATGAACACTCTCATTCCACGGTCATGACAACCTGCAAGAACTTTTTTGAATGTTTCCATATCGCCATATTCAGGATTGATGTCCATATAATCGGCAATATCGTAGCCATAATCGGCATTAGGTGATTTGAAAAGTGGTGAAAACCAGATAGCATCAATACCGATACTCTTAACATAGTCAAGCTTTTCATAAATACCCTCAAGGTCACCGATACCGTCACCGTTTGAGTCCTTGAAGCTTCTTGGCCAAATCTGGTAAACTACCATTTCTTTATACCATGTTTTTTTCATAATTTATAACACCCCTATTTGTTATAGAATATATACAGATTTAGTATAGCATATAAATTGCAAAATGCAAAGTACAAAGTGCAAAATAACAAAAAAATAAGGGACGATTTTTTCTCATCCCTTACATAATAGAATTTGGAAATAGATTTTATTCTTCTTTAGCGAATTGTTCCTTGCCTACATGGCACAAAGGACACTCGAAATTATCGGGTAATTCCTCAAATTTTGTACCGGGAGTAATATCCATTTCAGGACACCCTGCATTTTCGTCATACATCCAGCCACAGACTTCACAAACATAAACCATAAAAACACCTCGTTTTAATTTTTTATAGTTTATGCAAAAACCAGTTTTATATGTAAAAATTATGATTTCAATTCACAAGTTGGAGTTTATCGGGGATAAGTGCAAAATGCAAAGCGCAAAGTGCAAAATGAAGGAACTGCGTTGCGATTAAAAATAGCAGGTCATTCTGAGGAGCTTGCGTCGAAGAATCTCTGTTGGTTAATATAACGATTTGTAAGAGATTCTTCGCTTCACTCAGAATGACATTTAACCAATTTAGTTTATTGACACATCCCCCCGACAAATTATAATTTACATCTCAACCTCTGCTGTAATCATAAAGTGGTCGGAGACAAATGATTTGTCCATTTTCTGGTCGTGGACTTTGTAATTGCTGATTTTTCTTGTACCCTCAGTGAAAATAAAGTCAATAGGTGGCTCACCCTTTACTTTTCCCCAACCGTGGTATGTATTTGTTGTGTTGCCATTTTCAACTGTATCACTCGCCTTTACAAAGCCTTTTTCTTCAAGTGCTTTGATTGCAAGACCATCGGGGAATTGGTTAAAGTCGCCTGTTATTACAGTTGTGATTTCGTCATATTTCGCCTTGATTTCCTCAGCCTTTTCTGCAATAAGATTTCCGCCTAAATTCTGTGCTTCGGTGCTTACGTGGTCAAGATGTGTGTTGAAACAGGCAAAAATCTTGCCTGTATTTTTATTTTTTAGCACAACATATGAGCAAATTCTGTAGCATGCAGCACCCTCGAATTTTGACTCTTTTTCAGGGGTAAGAGAAATCCAGAATGTGTCACTTTCAACAAGTTCAAACTTATCTTTAAGATAGAAAATGCCACTCATTTCTGAGGTTTCTTCCTTTTCGTCCCCACCACGTTTAACACCATAATACTCGTACTGTGGTAAAAGTTCTTTCATTTTTCCCTGCCATATACTGTTAAGCTCCTGAACACCTAAAATATCGGGCAAAGTATTGTTAATCTGCTGTGCAAAAAGATTAGCACGACGAGTAGTGTAAGTACCCTCAATAAAACTTCCCCAAGGAGAAGCAGTATTATAACTTGCAACAAGAATTTTATCGTTATTGTTTACTCTTTCGTCGGCTGATTTTATCTCCACCTTTGGATTCATTGGAAATGTTACAAAAAACACACCTGTAGCAATACCCAATGCAGACACCAACGCAATGGAAGAAATAACTATTGCCTTAACTTTTTTGTTCATAAAATCATCCCTTTTTATTTATTAATTATAATCTAACATAAAAATAAAGTGTGGTCAACTGTCTTGTAAATCGTATTGTTTTGTGGTAATATATGAGTCGATGTATTTTAATTTTTTATATTTCGGAGAAACATTATGAATATTGTAATTGTTGGTGACGGAAAAGTCGGTGCAACACTTGTTGAACACCTTGCAATGGAAGACCACAACATTGTTGTTATCGACCGTAATCAGAAAGTCGTTGAGCAAATAGTAAACTCATATGATGTTATGGGTGTTTGTGGAAATGGTGCAAGCTATGAGGTGCAGGTTGAAGCAGGTGTTGCTGACTCCCACCTTTTCATTGCTGCAACTTCCTCTGACGAATTGAACATTTTATGTTGTCTTATGGCTAAAAAAGTCGGCACTCAGCACACAGTAGCAAGAGTTAGAAACCCTGATTACCTTAAACAGACTCCTTTCTTTAAGGACGAATTAGGACTCAGCCTCATTGTCAACCCTGAGCTTGATGCAGCCAACGAAATTGCAAAGGTATTACGTTTTCCAAACGCTACCAATATTGAAACATTCTATCGTGGACTTGTTGACCTTGCTGAAATCAAGCTTGATGAAAATAATCCATTGTGTAATATGAAGATTATGGATATTTTCAAGGCTTTCAATACACGAATTCTTATCTGTGCTGTTCAGCGCAAAAACGAAGTTATTATCCCTCGTGGTGATTTCGTACTTCAGGCTGGCGACAGAATTCATATTACTGCTCCACGTGGCGTACTTGTAAGCTTTATGAAGCAGTTAAAGATTTACAAGCACAGAACAAAGGACATTATGATTACCGGTGGTGGTAAGATGGGTTACTATCTTGCTCGTCAGTTATGTGCAACCGGTAGATATAATGTAAAAATTATCGAAATGGATGCAGGTCGTTGCGAAGAACTCTGTGAATTATTGCCTGAGGCAAATATTGTTCATGGCGACGGAACTGACCGTGCTGTTTTACTTGAGCAAGGTATTGAGGGTCAGGACGCTTTTGTTGCTCTTACAACTATCGACGAAGAAAATATTATCTCTGCAATGTATGCTTCATCTCTTGGAATAGGCAAAACTGTTGCAAAGGTTAATCGGGTTTCTTACGAGGTTCTTGAAAGTATCGGTATGGACAGTGCTTTCTCATCAAAAGCAATCGCAGCAAACAGAATTATTGCGTTTGTCCGTGCTTTAGAAAACTCAGGTGAGGAATCAAGTGTTCAGACTCTTTATAAACTCGTCGGTGGACAAGTTGAGGCACTTGAATTCAAAATCTCATCGGATTTTCACGGAATTGATATTCCTCTTAAGGATTTAGATATCAGGCACGATTCCCTTATTGCATGTATAATCCGAAATCATCAGGTTGTTTTCCCAAGTGGTAACGATTGCATTGAAAAGGATGACAATGTTGTGGTTGTTACTAAGGCAAATCACATCAGCAGTATTAACGAAATTTTTGAGTAGGGCGAAAATAAATGAATTATAAAATGGTATTTAAAACCGTAGGCAGACTTCTTTGGGCAGAAGCCGCATTTCTCTGCTTACCCTTATTGGTTTCTTTATACTATAAAGAAAATCTTTTTCATATTTATTTAATAGTAATCGGGCTTTTGCTGGGCTCGGGCGCAATTATGAACCTACCCAAACCCGAAAAACGCACAATCTATGCTCGCGAAGGCTTTACAATTGTGTCACTTTCGTGGATAATACTTTCATTCTTCGGTGCGTTACCCTTTGTTTTTTCAGGTGCAATACCATCAATTATTGATGCTTTGTTTGAAACAGTTTCAGGCTTTACAACAACGGGTTCTTCTATTCTCACTGATATTGAGTCCTTGCCAAAAAGTATGCTTTTCTGGCGCGCTTTTACGCATTGGATTGGCGGTATGGGTATTATCGTTTTTGTGCTTGCATTCTTGCCGCAAAAGGATATGCAGTCAATGCACATTATGCGTGCAGAGGTCCCCGGACCAAGTGTTGGTAAATTAGTTTCTAAAACAATGGTAACCGCCCGCATACTTTATCTCATATATGCATTTATGACCATCGCTGAGGTTGTTGCTCTTCTTTTATGTGACCTACCGTTTTTTGACAGCGTTACAACTGCTTTCGCAACGGCAGGCACGGGCGGATTTTCAATCAAAAACGCAAGTATTGCCGCATATAATAATTTAGGTGCAGAAATTGTTATTTCTGTGTTTATGCTTTTATTCGGCGTAAACTTTAATCTTTTTTATCTTTTCATCATCAAACAGTTCAAGCGTGTTTTTAAAAGTGAAGAATTATGGGTTTATCTTGGAATTGTCGCATTAAGCATAGGAATTATTGCAGTTGATATTATGCCTCTTGTTGATTCTTTTGGCGAAGCACTTCGCCAATCAGGGTTCCAGGTTGCATCAATTATAACTACTACAGGCTTTGTAACTGCCGATTTCAACACTTGGCCCACCCTTTCACAATTTGTAATTATTCTGCTTATGTTTGTAGGCGCCTGTGCAGGTTCAACAGGCGGCGGACTTAAAGTGGGCAGAGTGATTATCCTTGTAAAATCATGTGTTCGCGAACTTCATCGCGCAATTAATCCTCGCAAAGTTAAATCAATAAGGCTTGACGGTCAGGTTCTTGAAAAAAGCACTTCAAATGCCGCTTGCGTATATTTTCTTATCTATATGCTTCTAATAGCAGCATCTACTTTTATCGTTTCATTAAACAAATTTGATATTACAACCACCATAACCGCTGTAATCACCTGTATAAACAATGTGGGGCCCGGTCTTGCGGGGGTAGGCCCTATAGAAAATTTTGCTGATTTTTCGGTTCTTTCAAAGCTTGTTCTTATGGCAGATATGCTCATAGGCCGTCTTGAAATATTCCCGATGATTATTTTATTCTTACCTAATACATGGAAGAAGAGTGCTTAAATGTTACCAAAAAGAGTTTATGCAAAGGTAAATCTTGACAACATACAAAAGAATATTGAAAAACTTAAAGCAAGACTTCCCGAAAACACCGAGCTTATGGGTATTGTTAAAGCAAATGCTTACGGTCACGGCTCAATTACCGTTACTAATTTCCTTGAAGAAATCGGAATTTCCCGTTTTGGTGTTGCGTCAGTTGATGAAGCACTCGAGCTTAAATACAACGGTGTTTGCGGCTCAATTCTTGTGCTTGGCGAGCTTTTTAAAGAAAATGCCCTTCGCGCAATTGCAAATGGCGTTGAATGTACGGTTGCAAACCTCGAAACCGCTAAAAATCTTTCTGCCGTTGCAGTAAATAGTGGCAAAACTGCAAAAATCCATATCAAAATTGATACAGGAATGGGCAGAATTGGTTTTCAGACAACCGCAGAAAGCCTTGAAGAAATCAAAATGATTTTCTCGCTACCCGGTATTGAGGTTGTGGCGATGTTCACACATTTTGCTTGTGCTGACTGTGCAGACAAAACATCAGCCCAAACACAGAAATGCAAATTCCTGGAGTTTACTGATAAGCTTTTAGCAGACGGCTATAAGTTCAAGCGTCATATGTACAACAGCGCGGCTTCAATGGAAATGAACGGATATTCAGGTGAAATTGTCCGTTGCGGAATTATGATGTACGGGCTTTATCCATCTGACGAAATGAATAAGGATTTCGGTCTTTTGCCCGCGATGGAATTAAAGAGCAGTATTTCATTTATAAAGAATGTTGGCAAGGATTTCACCGTAAGCTACGGTTCGACCTTTGTTTCAGATAAAGATATGAAAATCGCCACCGTGCCCGTCGGCTATGCTGACGGATATCCAAGATATTTGTCGAACAAGGGCGAAGTAATTGTAAACGGTGTGCGTTGCAAAATCATCGGAAAAATCTGTATGGACCAGTTTATGATTGATGTTTCAGCCGTGCCCGACGCAAAGGTCGGCGACGAGGTAACGCTTATAGGTGTTGACGGCAACGAAGTAATCACCGTTGAAGATTTGTCAGACCCCGAATACCGCTTCAATTATGAATTCTGCTGTTTGATTAATAAAAGAGTGCCGAGAATTTATGTAAGAAACGGCGAAATAATATAACATTAAAAACTGCGATGAGCTTTAACTCACCGCAGTTTTTTTACTTTATTTTTTTGAGCTTGTTTGTGTCTGCAACAATAATCAGCTTCATATCTTCCGTCAAGGGAATTTCGGGATTTACATCAATTGAAACCTCGTCCTTTTTCTTGATTGCCACAACATTCATTGCATATTTTTTTCTCAGATTTAAATCTATGAGATTTTTACCAACCCAATCGGGTTTCACATCATATTCTACCATCGAGATGTTTTCTGATAAATCAATAATGTCTACAAAATCTGAGCTTAAAAGATTTTTCGCAAGTCTTATTCCCGACTCCTGTTCGGGAATAACAACCTTATCTGCACCCACACGACTTAAAATCTTCTGATGCATTTCATTGGCACATTTTACAATAACCATTGGCACGCCCGCCTCTTTACAGAGAGTAGTCGCCATAACGCTTGCCTCAAGTCTTGAAGCCATTGCAATAATTACTATGTCCATATTCGAAATGCCAAGCTGTTCAATAACATCGCTGTCTGTTACATCGGCACATTTGCATACAGGTAATTCGTGCACCATATCATTAACTATATTTTCGTCAGAATCAACCGCCAAAACCTCGGCACCGTTAGCAACAAGCTCTTTTGCCACAGAGAGGCCGTATCTTCCCAAGCCGAAAACTGCATAATTTTTATTTATAGCCATAATTACAACTCCTTACCCCACGCTTATATCCTCTGTGGGATTTTTTATTATATTGGGGCTTTCCTTTTTGATTTTAAATGCAATTGCCAATGAAATAGGGCCGACTCTGCCAAGATACATTGTTGCAATAATTATGAGCTTGCCCCAAGTGTTCAACATCGGTGTAAGATTTCTTGTAAGGCCTACTGTTGCCGTAGCGCTGACAGTTTCATAAATAATGTCAAGTGCCGAGGCGTCCGTAACCGCTGAAAGCAAAACGGTCGATGTGAACATTATAATGAATGACATACAAATTACTGCTGCCGCCTTGCTTACCGCATAAGAGGGTATCGTTCTGTTAAACAATGAAACCTCTCTTTTGTTTCGTATTGTACAAGCAGCAGAAGCTATAATCACCGCGAAGGTGACGGTCTTAATGCCACCCGCTGTACCCACAGGAGAACCGCCTATAAACATAAGCAACAATGATACTATAGAAGTTGAATTCATCAAATCCTGTTGTGGTATTGTTGCAAAGCCTGCAGTTCTTGTAGTTACTGATTGAAAGAACGATGCCTGAATTTTCTCAAACAGTGAATAATCTTTCATTGTAGCAGGATTGTTATATTCAAAGAGAAAAACTGCAATTGCACCCGCAAAAATCAATATACCCGTTGTCCAAAGTGCAATTTTACTGTGCAAGGTAAGATTTCTTAATGACTTTATACTGAATTTTTTTGAATTTTTTATAACTCTTGCAAAATCCCACCAGACAATATAGCCAATACCGCCGATAATAATCAGCACACAGGTAACGGCATTTATAACAGGATTTGTTGCATAATCACAAAGGCTGTTTTCTGAAATAATGTCAATGCCTGCATTGCAAAAGGCTGAAATTGAAGTAAAAATCGAAATCCATACGCCCTCGAAGCCAAACTGTGGAACGAACACAACCATATATAAAAGAGCACCTATACCCTCAACAATAAAGGTACCTACAATCACTTTTTTCACGAACTTTATAAGTCCAGACAAGGTATTAAGGTTGAATGCGTCTTGAATGAGAATTCTGTCACCCAGACCCATTTTTTTGTTCAATGCAATCATAATGCCCGATGCGATAGTGATTACACCCAAGCCACCAATTTGAATAAGCGCAAGGATTACAGCCTGACCGAACACACTCCAGGTTGTCACCGTTGGCAATGTCACAAGGCCAGTAACGCAGGTAGCTGTTGTGGCAGTAAACAATGCATCTATATATGGAATAGCCTTACCGTCAGCAGAGCTTATAGGTAAAGCGAGCAATATGCTTCCTACAAGTATGGTTACAAGAAAGCTGAGCATTATAACCTGTACCGTTGAAAGAGCAAAACGCTTTTTCTTCATATTCATACCTCATAAAATTTATGCTTGTTTCAGTATAACACAAAAA
>CALBQZ010000112.1 GCA_937899735.1 uncultured Clostridia bacterium
TATGCCGATGACCCTGCTTCGGGCACAGGCCACGCAGTAATCACCTTTACCAAAGCTGAAGGCGAAGTGACAGAAGACGAGTTTGATGCGTGGTATAAAAAGGTCTTTGATACTACTGCAAAGGTTTCCGATGACGGCTACAACATCAGAGGCTATGAGTTCGCAGGCGACGGAGAGGATGCTCTCGGCGAAGTAACTCTTGATGAAGCTCTTGACAGCTGGCTTATGAAAGGCTGGGCATTCAGAGTTGACGGCAAGATTTATGTTGTTTATGTCAGCGATGAATATGATAACAATAAAGACAGCGAGCTTGGCAAGCTGTTCTATTATGACGGTGCAAAGGTTGATATCGGCGCAGGTCTGCAGAAGAGCTTTGACGACACAATGGACGAAGCCGAAAGCTATATGGCAGAAAATGAAGACGAAATCAGAGATGCAATAAACGATTATCTGAATTAAAGGAGGATTTTATTATGTTAACTTGTAAACAGTGCGGCACTCAGGTAGAAGACGGTGTTCTGAATTGCACAAACTGCGGTGCATCCATTGAAGCACCCGTTCAGCAGAACCAACCCATTGATTTATCAGAAAAATTCAATGAATTCAACAATACGGCAGATACCACTTCCGAATACGATGCACAGGATATCGAAAAGAACAAGGTTATGGCTGTTCTCGCCTACATACTCTTCTTTATTCCTCTTCTTGCCGCAAAGGATTCAAAATTTGCCCGTTTCCATACCAATCAGGGTCTTGTCCTTTTCCTCGGCGGTATCATCGCTTCCGTTGTTGCGGTTATTCCTGTTATCGGTTGGATTATTGCTCCCATTGCAGGTCTTGTTATTACAGTTCTTGCAGTTATCGGTATTATCAATGCCCTTAACGGCAGAGCAAAGGAACTGCCTGTAATCGGCAAATTTAAAATTTTGAAGTGATTTAAAAAGGTTATTTGACAAGTGTCATAACTAATCTCGCAGGCAACATTTTTCAATGTTGCCTGCTTTATCATTTATGTTTCTTTTTGGTTTTACCTCTCTGGCTGTACGGACTTTTCATATACCTTGATTTTTTGAGGATATTTATTTGTGTTACAAGCCCTCTTTCGTAAGCGAGTCGTAGTCAATACCGAGGGAACTGAGATACATTCTAACTTGCATCTCTTATGAATTGCTTTTCATATTTGGTTTGTTCTTTTATAACAGCTAGTTGGTTAATTTTCAATTAAACTATTAATTACAATTTCAAAAGCTCTATTTTGAATGTTATTCATCCGAGCAACCCATTCCAACTGATATTCTTCTTTCAGTTGCTCGGTAACACCCTCAGCCGCTTTCATCTGTTCCACAAGAGAATCAAACATATCTTGTGCCTAGGTTTCTACTTCTGCACAGTGCTGATAAAGTTTACCTTGGGCTAGTAGCGTAGTAAACAATACCTTCTTGTGGTTAAGCAGGTAATCCTTATGTAACATGCCCCACCTGCCTAGAGTGATATTTACTTCTTCGGGTGGTAATACAAAGTTTGGTATTAGATAATCACCAACTTTACGATAGCTAATAGAATTTTTGTTTGACATAAAAAATCCTCCTTTAAATTTTGTACTTTTATTGTACGAATTAAAGGAGAGTTTGTCTAATGTGCAAATATAAGAAAAAGAGAGAAGCCGAAACTTCTCTCTGATTTTCTTTCCTTGCAACGCCCATAAGTTAGTGTTTTGAAATTACTGCCTTATGTGGCTTCAGCAAACGAATGACCTTTTATTGTTATAACTTTTTATCTTTATCAAGTGATGCTTTTACTGCATCCATAACTGCTGTGTCAAATTTTTCTTCCTGAAGCTTTGCAACACCTTCAATTGTTGTTCCACCCGGTGAACAAACGCTGTTGATTAATGCCCAAGGATTGTTGTCTTTATCCTCTAAAATCATTTTTGCACTACCGAGCACAGCCTGTGCACAAATTTTCAGTGCCTCATCCTTTTTCATTCCGTTTTTAACGGCTTCACGAGCCATTGAATCAATGAACATAAAGGCATAAGCAGGTGAACATCCCGCGATAACACCAAATAACGGAAACTGACTTTCAGGAAGTTCCATTACTTCGCCAAAAGACTTGCAGAGTCCTTTTACAAATGTGAGTGCGTTATCGTCTGCAAATTCATTTCTGCAAACTGCACTCATTGAAGCACCAACCTTTGCATTAATGTTAGGCATTACACGGATAATCGATGTATTTTCATTGAGAAAACTGCCGATATATTCAAGTGTTTTACCTGCACCAATTGACACCACAGCAGACTCTTTCACATATTCTTTAATTTGTGGCAACACTACAGGAAAAACCTGAGGCTTAACTGCAAGAACGATAAATTCACAGTTTTTTGCAAGTTCTTCTGCAGAGGAACTTAAATTCACACCATATTCCTTATTAAGGAATTCTGCTTTTCCATTATCCACATCAAATACACAGATGTCTTCGCCTTTAAGAAATTCCGAAGACACAGCATCGCCAATAATGGCAGTTGCCATATTGCCACAGCCTATAAAACCGAGCTTATACATAATTATTCAACATCTGATGTACAATGACAGCACTTTGTAGCATCAATAGCGATTTCACTCTTGCAGAATGGACAAACCTTTGTTGTAGGTTCTTCTTCCACAACTTCTTCCTCTTTAGCTGTCTTTGCTCTGAGAGTGTTGATTCCCTTAACAAGGCAGAAGATTACGAATGCAACAATAATAAAGTCAAGAATAACTGCGATAAAGTTACCGTATGTAAGAATTGCAGCACCTGCTTCTGTTGCTTCTTCAATAGATGCATAATCGCCGCCGTCAAGAGCCACAAACTTTGTTGCAAAGTCAGCACCCTTTAATGCAAGACCGATAAGAGGCATAATAATGTCGTTTACAAGTGAGTTAATAATTTTCTGGAATGCACCACCGATAATAACGCCGACTGCAAGGTCGATTACGTTACCACGCATAGCAAACTCTTTAAATTCTTTGAGAAATCCTTTCATGTTTAAATCCTTCTTTCTTAAAAATATGTAATAATTATATCATTATTTTTATAGATTTCAATACTATTTTACGCCTGTCATATCAAAATCAGGAATGAAATCGGTTTTTGCAGAACTCTTTTCCTGCATAAAACCATTTTGGAGTCCCAATTCAAGGAAAAAGTCAACAACTTTATTGTATTCGGCAGTTGTAAGTCGTCTGTTAAGCTCCTTGAAATCCTTGATATTTCCATAAGGTGTATATTGACTCATAAGGCTTATGTATATGTCATTGGGAAGATTGTTCTTTATCCACAAAAGGATGTTTTTGCTTTCATCCACATTGGCAGGTAAAACGAGGTGACGAATAATAAGCCCTTTTTGAATAATGCCGTCTTTAAACACATTTTTTGGTTGCTGACGATACATTTCAAGAATCGCCTGACTTGTTTTTTCAAAATAGTCAGGACACTTAGCATATTTCATTGATTTTTCATTACTGAAATATTTAAGGTCAGGAAGAAAAACATCAACAAGTCCTTCTAATTGTTTCAATGTTTCAACATTGTCATATCCTGAACTGTTATACATAACTGGAACTGACGGTTTATACTTTGCAAGTGCATCAATTAAAACATGAGAAAAATGAGTTGGGTTTACAAAGTCAATTGTATGTACTTCCTTTTGTTCCAACTCTTTTATTATTTCTATAAGTCTTTCAGTAGTGATAACCTCACCTTTATTTTCATGACTGATAGAGTA
This sequence comes from uncultured Clostridia bacterium, assembly GCA_937899735.1. GTDB lineage: Bacteria > Bacillota > Clostridia > Oscillospirales > Acutalibacteraceae > Fimenecus. Next base: position 3,764 of record CALBQZ010000112.1, read on the forward strand.
ATTTTGACAAAAGCAACATTTAAGACTGCATCCTGAAAAGAAAATCGCACCCGTCCCCTTTTCACCACTTATACAAGGTTCTTCCCAATTGTGGATATCGGCACGGGCAAGGACAGGATTTATGGGCATTTTGCAAAATCCATTACCTGCGTTTTCAGTTCTTTCTATGTTACATTTTCTCGGACAAAGATTACAGAGCATATTTTCACCAACTAAACAGCCTCCCTTGTTAAAGGGCGCGAGCATCCTGTGGATGCTGAATTAGCGCTGTCTGAGCCGACAGGCGAGTAATGAGGGGAACCGTGCTTTGCACGGTGGAGGGATTCATAAAACAATCAAAAAGAATCCCCTCGCCACTTCGTGGCCCTCTCCCCTTTGACAAGGGGCGCTTTTT
>CALBQZ010000113.1 GCA_937899735.1 uncultured Clostridia bacterium
ATTTAACGCCATATCGTGCTAAAAGTCGGTTTATTTCATCTGTATGTTCTATAAGTCCGTACAATTTTTTTCACTCCCGAAATTCAAATAAAATTATACAATTATATTATAGACTTTTTGAGAGTTTAAGTAAATGAGAGAAATCAACAAATATATTGGTGTTTTTTTGACAATATAGCTATTATGTAGAGAACACCACCAAGCAAAGCAAAAACCTCCCAAGAAAGTCTTGAGAGGTTGTTTTTATTCAATAGGTTTTGATATTTCAACCCATTCTTTATAGTTTGAATATTTCTCTAATTCGGGAATTGTCAGTTCAATAGCACTATTTGAGCCACCAACTGCTGGAAAAACTGTTTCAAATCGTTTCAATGACTCGTCAAGATAAACATCGACACCATCTTTGATACCGAATGGACAAACTCCGCCGATTTGATGGCCTACATATTCTTCCAATTGTTCAGGTGACATCATTTTTGCTTTTGCGTGGAAGAAACCCTTATATTTTGAGTTGTCAACCTTAACATCACCTGCCATAAGTATGAGAATTGGTTGTTCACCCACCATAAATGACAAAGTTTTTGCAATTCTTGCACCCTCAACGCCTAAAGCCTGTGCGGCAAGCTCAACCGTTGCACTTGAAACCTCGAATTCCTGCACTCTGTCTTCCATACCGAACTTCGCAAAATATTCTCTGCCTTTTTCTATGGACATATTAATTCTTCCTCTCCCCTCCCTCCGCGAGGGAGGTGGCATTTTCACAAGAAAATGACGGAGGGAGTTTTTCAATGATTACTCCCTCAGTCAGCTTCGCTGATAGCTCCCTCAAAGAGGGAGCGGATTAACTATGTTTAAGGCGGGAGCAAGCCCCCGCCTACAAAATTTACTGAATTTCTGCGAGTTTAACAGGTCTGTGCTCGTTAGCTGATTTTTCAGCAGCAAGAGCAATCTTAACTGACTGCAAGCCTGCGTGAATACCAACGGGAACTTCTTTACCGTTAACGCAAGCGTCAACAAACTGTCTAACTTCTTCTGAGAATGAGCCCATATATCTTTCAAGGAAGAAATAGAGTGGCTTCTCACCTGTTACGCCGTTTGCGTCAGAGATAACTGCTGTTGAAAGTGTATCATTAGCAGTTGCAACCATACCCTTTGAGCCGAAAAGCTCTGCTCTCTGGTCATAACCATACATAGCCTGACGAGAGTTGTCGATAACTGCAAGAGCACCGTTTTCCATCTTCATTGAGATGATTGCTGTGTCGAAATCACCGTATTCACGGATACCTGGGTTGATAAGAGCATCAGCATAAACATAAAGTTCTTCAACATCACTGTTTGTAAGAAAGCAAGCCATATCAAAATCATGAATTGTCATATCAAGGAAGATACTTGCTGCACAGTAGCCAACAGGTGGTGCCTGTGGGTCACGGGATGTGATTTTAAGAATCTGTGCTTCACCGATTTTTCCTTCGTCGTATGCTTTACGAACTGCAGCAAAGTTATGGTCAAAACGGCGGTTGAAACCTACCTGGAATTTGCATTCAGGATGAGCCTTGAGAGCATCTGCGATTTCAAGAATCTTGTCAACTGTATTTGCAAGTGGTTTTTCACAGAAAACGTGCTTACCAGCATTGATAGCTACAATAGAAATTGGAGCATGTGTGTCAGTTGATGAACAAACAAGAACTGCGTCAATGTCTTTGTCTTCAATGATTTTTGTGTAATCTGTGTAGATGTTCTGTACGCCAAAACCTTCACAGAAAGCTTTTGTTTCGTCATTCATATATGGGTCTGCGATTGCAACAACTTCAGCACCCTTTACGTGATATGTGATTGATTCAAGGTGAACTTTACCAATACGGCCAGCACCGATAATACCAATTTTAAGCATAATACTTTCTCCTTTTATATTTTAGGTAAGAGTCGTCGAGGGTGCGGGTGTCCAGTGGACACCTCTGCGAAGCAGAAGCACCGACCGAACCGGCAGGTGAGACCCACCGACCCCTACTAATAATAACCTTATTAAACAAATTTGTAGGATTTTTTCGTAAGGCAATGTTGCCGAGGCGAAGTTGTATGGGGTATACCACAAGCCGAAAGCAACGACGCATTACGGAAAAAAGACACAAATTATATAGTACCGTCCCATGTGGAAACGTTGGTTGTTGTCTTTTCTTCTTCGTCAAACCAGTGCTGTGTAACTGCCTTTGATTCTGTGTAGAAACGATAAGCATCCTTACCAAGACAGTGAAGGTCACCAAAGAATGACTGCTTGTGTCCTGAAAATGGGAAGAAACCAACCGGTACAGGAATACCAACGTTGATACCAACCTGACCACCGTCTGTGTAACGAGCAAACTGACGAGCAAAATAGCCACTCTGTGTATAGATAACAGAGCCGTTTGCATATGGGTTGTCATTCATAATCTTAAGACCTTCGTGGAAGTCCTTACAACGCTTGATGCAAAGAACAGGTCCGAATACTTCTTCGTCACCGATTGTCATATCAGCTGTAACTTTATCGAAGATTGTAGGTCCGATGAAATAACCGTTTTCATAGCCTTCAACCTTAACGCCACGACCGTCAAGAACGAGTTCTGCCCCTTCGTCAATACCCTTCTGGATATCAGCAAGAACTTCTTCGTAGTGCTTCTTATATGTAATAGGTCCGAGTTTTGATGTCTTTTCCCAAGATGGACCAA
>CALBQZ010000114.1 GCA_937899735.1 uncultured Clostridia bacterium
GATTATATAGTGAGGTAGTATGTCATGGTGATTTTAGGCATCGACCCGGGCTATGCAATAGTAGGTTGGGGAGTAATTGACTATACAGCAAATCGTTTTCAGGTAATCGCTTACGGTGCTGTTACAACCGAGGCAAAAACACCTTTTAATGAGAGACTTGAAACGGTTTATGACGGTATTTGTGACATTATAAATAAATATAAACCCGATGCTCTGGCTATCGAAAAGCTTTTCTATAACACCAATGCAAAAACGGTTATTGACGTTGCTCAGGCAAGGGGAGTAATCAACCTTGCAGCACAGAAAAATCATCTCGATATTTTCGAGTACACACCTTTGCAGGTGAAACAGAGTGTTGTGGGTTATGGCAGAGCCGAGAAAAAACAGGTGCAGGAAATGACAAGAGTTATTTTAAAGCTTGAGAAAATTCCAAAGCCTGACGATACTGCCGATGCTCTTGCTATGGCAATATGTCATGCACACGCAAGTGGCTCACTTATGGGTAGATTAAGAAATATTAAATAAAAGGGAAAAATTATGATTTATTCAGTAACAGGAAACGTAGTTGACTTTGATGCTAATACCGTCTGTGTTGATGTGAATGGTGTTGCATTCCGTTGTATGACTACTCTTACAACATCTCAGAAATGTGCATCAATGGGTATGAAAGTCACTCTTTACACATATCTCAATGTCCGTGAGGATGCTATGGAGCTTTTCGGATTTTATGACAAAACCGAAATGGATTGCTTTAAAATGCTTATAACTGTTAATGGTGTCGGTCCTAAAATGGGACTTGCAATTCTCTCGGAGCTTACACCTGATAAGGTTGCATTGAGTATCGCAGCAGGTGACCATAAAGCACTTACAAAGGCAAACGGTGTTGGTCCAAAACTTGCACAGAGAATCTGTATGGAGCTCAAAGATAAGGTTGGCAAGACTTTCGCAGGTGCAGATAATTCTGTTGACTTGACAGCAGTAAGCTCAACACTTACAAATTCAAATACTGCTGAGGCAGTTGCTGCTCTTGAAATGCTTGGTTATTCACAGAGTGATGCAAGTGTTGCAGTAAGTAAAATTGACCCATCACTTTCAGTTGAAAATATTATCAAACAAGCACTTAAAATGCTTTCATTAAACTAAGGGGGACTGAACAATGGATTTCGAAAATGAAAACAGAATAATGACTCCCGGTTTTACAGAAACTGACCACGATATTGAAATTTCCTTGCGACCAAAAGCATTGACAGAATATATCGGTCAGGAAAAGGTAAAGGAAAACTTGAAAATATATATTGAGGCTGCGAAAAATAGAGGTGACACTCTTGACCACGTACTTTTGTATGGCCCTCCCGGACTTGGTAAAACTACACTTGCAGGTATTATTGCAAATGAAATGGGTGTTCAGATTCGTGTAACCTCAGGCCCTGCAATTGAAAAACCAGGTGACCTTGCGGCACTTCTTACAAACTTAAATGACGGTGATGTGCTTTTCATTGACGAAATTCATCGTCTTTCTCGTGCTGTTGAGGAAGTCCTTTATCCTGCTATGGAAGACAATGCACTTGATATTATTATCGGTAAAGGCCCATCGGCTCGTTCAATCCGTCTTGACTTGCCTCGTTTTACACTTGTTGGTGCTACAACTCGTGCAGGTCAGTTAACAGCACCTCTTCGTGATAGATTCGGTGTTATTTTAAGACTTGAGCTTTACACTCCTGAAGAACTTGCAGAGATTGTAAAGCGTAGCGCAGGAATTCTTGATATTTATGCTGAAGACGGTGGTGCATTGGAAATCGCATCCCGTTCACGTGGTACACCAAGAATTGCAAACCGACTTTTAAAACGTGCGCGTGACTTTGCTCAGGTTATGAGTAATGGCGTAATCAGTGAGGACAATGCAAAAATTGCCCTTAGCAGAATGGAAATTGACGATATCGGTCTTGATAATATTGACAGACTTATGTTGACTACAATGATTCGAAATTTCAATGGTGGTCCGGTTGGACTCGAAACAATAGCGGCTACAATAGGCGAAGAGGCTGTGACTATTGAGGATGTTTATGAGCCATATTTAATGCAAATCGGTTTCTTGGCAAAAACTCCTCGTGGCAGAGTTGTAACACCGTTGGCATATAAACATTTAGGATTTAGTGTATCGGACACAAATAACAAAGCAAATTCCCAGACTTCATTATTTTAAGGAGATTTTATTGTGGGTAGACTTTTTGGAACAGACGGCGCAAGAGGCGTTGCAAATACAGAACTTACATGTGAATTATCAATGCAAATCGGACGTGCGGCAGCAATGGTGCTCAGCAAAAATCTTAATGGTAAAAGACCCAAAGTGCTTATCGGTATGGATACTCGTGCATCATCCGAAATGCTTGAAAGTGCAATTACGGCAGGTCTTTGCTCAGTTGGTGCTGATGTTTTACAGCTTGGTGTTGTACCAACTCCTGCAGTTGCATTTTTAGTTCATGAATATGGTTGCGACGCAGGTGTTATGATTTCTGCATCACACAATCCTTGCGAATACAACGGAATCAAGATTTTCCAGTCAACAGGATATAAGCTTCCTGATGCACTTGAAAATGAAATTGAAGAAATTATACTTGATAATGTTATGGAAATCCCAACTCCAATTGGTGGCGAAGTTGGTAGAGTCGAGAGAAAACCTGATGCAATCAATGATTATATTGAGCATCTCCTTACAGCAACAAATATGAGCTTTAAGGGCTACAAAATTGCTCTTGACTGTGCAAATGGCTCCTCAAGTGTTTCTGCAGAAGAAGTTTTTACTCGTCTTGGTGCAGAGGTTGTTGTAATCAGTGCAGAGCCTGATGGTGTGAACATCAATAAAAACTGTGGTTCAACTCATCTTGAAAATCTTCAGAAATGTGTCGTTGAAAATGGTTGTGATTTAGGTTTCGGTTTTGACGGTGACGCTGACAGAATGTTAGCAGTTGACCATACAGGTGCAGTTGTTGATGGCGACAAGTGTATCGCAATTTGTGCAAAGCATATGAAGCAGTTGGGTAAACTTAAAAAGGATACTGCCGTTGTTACTGTTATGAGTAATATGGGCTTCTTCAAATTCTGTGAAGAAAACGGTATTAAATGCGAAAAGACAAAGGTTGGTGACCGTTATGTTCTCGAAAATATGAGTGCTAACGGATATAGCATCGGTGGTGAACAGTCAGGTCACATTATCTTCTTGCAGTATGCAACAACAGGTGACGGACAGCTTTCAGCAATTCAGTTACTTGCAGTTATTAAAGATACAGGCAAAACACTTAAAGAACTGGCAAGTGAAATGGAAGTTTATCCACAGGTGCTTATTAATGTCAGAGTTTCTAACTTCGGTAAAGCACAGTTTGCAAAAGATAAAGAAGTACAGAATGCAATCAAGCAGGTTGAAGAAGAACTTGGTGACGAAGGCAGAATTCTTGTTCGTCTTTCGGGTACAGAACCACTTGTTCGTGTAATGCTTGAAGGTAGAGATTACGATAAAATAAAGGGATTGGGCGAAAGTGTCGCTCAGGTTGTAAGAGAAAGGTTAGTATAAAATGCGAGTTGCCGATAATTGGAAAGATTATGAACTTATTGACTGCTCCTGCGGTGAACGACTTGAACGTTGGGGGAATATCACTTTAATTCGTCCTGACCCTCAGGTTATATGGAAAACAGAAAAGAAAAATCCTCTTTGGAAAAAAGCGGATGCCGTTTATCACCGTTCACAGACTGGTGGTGGTCAGTGGGAAATCAAAAACAGAATCCCCGATTTCTGGACTATCGGCTATCGTGATTTGACCTTTAATATTAAAACGATGGGATTTAAGCACACCGGTCTTTTCCCTGAACAAGCAACAAACTGGGACAAAGTAGCAGAAATCATCAAAAATGCAGGTCGTGAAGTAAAGGTTCTCAATTTGTTCGCCTATACAGGTGGCGCTACCGTTTCTGCTCTTAAGGCAGGTGCTTCTGTTTGCCATGTTGATGCATCAAAGGGCATGACACTCTGGGCAAAGGAAAATGCAGTTTCATCAGGTGTTGCTGATAAAAATGTAAGATGGATTGTTGACGATTGTATCAAATTTGTTCAGCGTGAAATCCGTCGTTGTAATAAGTACGACATTATCATTATGGACCCACCATCATACGGCAGAGGTCCTGGTGGTGAAGTGTGGAAGCTTGAAAACGAGGTTTATGGTTTTGTTGAACTTTGTAGTCAGGTGCTTTCCGACGACCCACTTATGGTGCTTATAAATTCTTATACAACAGGCTTAAGCCCATCGGTTATGGAATATATTTTAGGTGCTGTTGTTAAAAAACGTTTCGGTGGTATGGTGACAGGTAGTGAAATTGGTCTCCGTGCTGCTGAAAATGGACTTGTGCTTCCTTGTGGAGCATCTGCGATTTGGAGCAAAGAATGAGTATTATTGAATTTAAAAATGTAACATTCCGATATGAAAGTGACGAAGACTCAGTTGTGTTAGCACCTGCTGTCAAGGATTTTTCACTTTCAATTAACCAGGGTGAGTTTATTGCCATTCTCGGTCATAATGGCTCGGGAAAAAGCACATTGGCAAAACTGGCAAACGGACTTTTATTACCTGAAAGTGGTACTATTCTTGTTGATGGAATGGATACAAAAAGTGAAGAAGACGATATAAAAATTAAACAGACGGTTGGCGTGGTTTTTCAGAATCCTGATAATCAGATTGTTGCAACTATCGTTGAAGAAGATGTTGCATTCGGCCCTGAAAATCTTGGAATCGAGCCATCGGAAATTCGTCGCAGAGTTGACGAATCCCTTAAAATCGTTGGTATGTATAAATACAAAAATCACGAGCCACATAAACTCTCAGGGGGTCAGAAACAGCGTGTTGCAATAGCAGGAATTATCGCTATGGAGCCTCGTTGTATTATTCTTGACGAGCCGACTGCAATGCTTGACCCTGAGGGCAGACGTGATGTAATGAAAGCAATTAAGCGTCTTAATAAAGAACTTGGAATTACAGTTGTTTTCATCACTCACTATATGGAAGAAGCTTGTGAAGCAGATAGAATTGTTGTTATGGATGACAGTCACTTGCTTCTTGACGGTACACCAAAAGAGGTTTTTGCTGATACAGAAAAGATTCGTAGTATTGGTCTTGATGTTCCACAGACTTGTGTGTTGGCAAAAATGCTTAAAGAAGGCGGAATTAACTTAAAAAATGATTTGTTGAGTATCGACGAATTAGTTGAAAATATAGATGATTTATTGAAAGGTCAGTAATATATGTCCCATCTTGAAACCCAAAATTTAACATATGTCTACGGTGAAGGCACTCCATTTAAAATCACCGCACTTGACAATGTAAATATAGATATCCCTAAGGGTGAGTTTGTGGCAATTATTGGCCATACAGGTTCAGGAAAGAGCACTCTTGTTCAGCATCTTAACGGACTTTTAAAGCCAACTGGTGGTAAAATCTTCCTTGATGGAGATAATATCTGGCAGTCAAAGTCAAAGATTTTTGACACTCGTTTCCGTGTAGGCCTTTGTTTCCAGTATCCCGAGTATCAGCTTTTTGAAGAAACTGTTTATAAGGATATTGCCTTTGGTCCTACAAATATGGGTCTTTCAAAGGCTCAGATTGACGAAAGAGTAAGAAACGCAGCAAAATACGTTGGTATTCCTGATGATATGCTTTTAAAATCACCATTTGATTTGTCAGGTGGCGAGAAAAGACGAGTTGCTATTGCAGGTGTAATATCAATGGAGCCTGAAATTCTCATTCTTGATGAGCCTACAAGCGGACTTGACCCAATGGGTCGCGAGCAGATTCTTGGTCTTATCAAAAATTATCGTGAACAAACCGGCAAAACAGTTATAATCGTTTCTCACAGTATGGATGATGTTGCACGATTTGCAACTAAAGTAATTGTCATGAACAGTTCAAAGGTTGAAATGACCGGAACTGTTGATGAAGTCTTTGAGAGAGCATCAAGACTTCGTGAAATCGGACTTTCTGTGCCTCAGATAACTGAGATTTTCATAAAACTTCGTGAGAAAGGATATGACGTTAGCGAGAAAATATATACAGTTGAGCAAGGTTACCTTGAACTCAAAAGACTTTTTGAGGGGAGGGGAATTTCTTGATTAAAGATATTACAATCGGTCAGTATTTCCCGTTTGATTCGGTAATTCACCGACTTGACCCCAGAACAAAGTTGATTTTTACTATTACTTTTATTGTAACGGTATTTTTAGCAAATAATTTTGTTTCCCTTTTCTTCTGTATGCTTATTTCAGCAGTTGTTATCGGTCTTTCAAAAATACCATTAAAAACTGTTGTTAAGGGACTTAAACCAATCCTTTTAATTATTGTAATTACATCTGTTTTACAGATTGCTTATGTGGATACAGGTCTTATTTTAGTTGATGTGTGGAAAATCAAAATCACAAGTGGTGGAGTTTTAACTGCTGTATTTATGACACTCCGTATCTCATTACTTATTGTGATGAGTACAATGCTCACTTACACTACATCACCAACAGCACTTACTAATGGCCTTGACCGAATGTTTGCACCGTTTAAGAAACTGGGTCTTGATTTTCATACAGTAACAATGATTATGACTATCGCACTTCGTTTTATCCCAACACTTATTGAAGAAGTTGATAAGATTATGAGTGCACAGAAGAGCCGAGGAGCAAGCTTTGACCAGGGGAATCTTATGAAGAGAGCAAAAGCGCTTATTCCTTTGTTTATTCCTTTGCTTTTTAACTCCATAAGACGTGCTTATGAGTTAGCAAATGCTATGACCTGTCGTTGCTATAACGGTGGTGCAGGTAAAACTACAATGAATGCACTTAAATTCTCTTTAAGAGATTATCTTTCAATTCTGGTAATGGCATTTTTAATTGTTGGAATTATTGTGCTTAATGTTTTCTGTGGTGAATATAATGCGGAATTTACTTTTAACCTTGCGATATAATGGTACTGCTTTTCATGGTTGGCAGATACAGCCTAATGCAGTTACTGTTCAGCAGGAACTTTGTAATGCTTTTAAAAATATAAGTGGAAAAGAAGAAAACATAATCGGATGTAGTCGTACTGATGCAGGGGTTCATGCAAATATGTTCTGCTGTAATGTGAGAACAGAATGTAATGTTTCCAGTGAAAAAATCCCTAATGCACTCAATTTCTATCTTCCACCAGAAATATCTGTTTATGGTTGTGAAGAAGTGGATTATGACTTCCATGCAAGATATGATTGCAAGGGTAAGGAATACGTTTATCTCATATATAACGGAAAATACCGCAATCCTTTCTATGAGAACAAAGCAATGTTTTATCCTTATGAGCTTGATGCGGAATTGCTCGATAGAGAAGCAAAGAACTTTATAGGAACTCACGATTTTTCAGCTTTTTGTAGCGTTGGAACAGCAGTTCAGGATAAAGTAAGAGAAATTTATGATTGTAAAGTAACAAGAAACGACGATGTAGTTGAAATCCGTGTCAGCGGTAACGGTTTTCTTTACAATATGGTACGAATTATTGTGGGTACTCTTCTCAATATACAAAAGGGAAAAATCGAAAAAGGGTCTATACCTCATATTATTGAAAGTTGTGACCGTGAAAAAGCAGGTGTTACTGCTGAGGCGCACGGTCTGTATCTGAATAAAGTTTTTTATTGATGTGTGGTGATTTTGGTGGCCGAAAGAAAAAAGATTCAGAAAAAAAAGCCTAAAAAGAGAATTACGATAAACATAAAAGATACCAAAAAGATTAAACTGGTTGCAATAATTGTTGTTGTTCTTTTGCTGATTATGCTTGCTGCAGCACAGTTTGGTGGTGTTACGTTCTCAACAGTTACTGACTATGTGCAAACGTTTTTTGCAGGACTTGGCTCAGGTGATGGATACCCGTATCAGATAAATGGTATGGTTATTGAGGATGCCGAGATAACAAATTCTGATTTGGTTTTAGTATATGACGACACTGTAAAAGTTCTTGACTCTACTGCAAAGGAACTTTCAAATACAGCTCATAAATACGACCATCCCGTAATGAGTAGCAACAGCGGTCGAGTTTTACTATATGACGAGGGTGGCAACAAGTTCAGAGTTCAGTCCAAAACTCGGACACTCTATGAAAAAGAAACAGATTATATGATTCTCACAGCTGCTCTCGGCAAAAATGGTACGGTGGCAGTTGTTACAAGAGCAGAGGATGCTCAGAGCATGTTGACTGTTTACAATGAGAAGGAAAAAGAGATTTTTGTCTGGAAGTGTGCTAAAGAGAATATCATTTCATGTGATGTGTCCGATAATGGTAAACTTTTTGTTGTTTCGGTTTTAGGTGTTGAAAATGGCTCGGTTTACTCAAAGGTTTATGTCTTTGATAGAAAAAAAGACACACCAAAAGTGTCTGCTACATATAAGGACAGCGCAGTTTCTTCCGTAAGATTCCTTTCAAATGAAACAGTTTTTGTTTTAGGAAATAACATGTGTTCGGTTATAAAAAAGGATGGCAAAGAAGAGAAAATTGATGTGTCAGTAAACACACCTTATATGATTACGATTTCTGATAATAATACAGCAGTTTTAGTGTTGTCAAAGTATTCAAGTACAACTCAGAAAATTGTAAATGCTTACGATAAATCAGGCAAGGAACTATTTTCTAACGAAATTAATGGTCTTGTAAAGTCAGTTTCAACTGATGGTAAATATGTTGGTGTTTTAACCGATAATAATGTGCAGATTTACAATATGAAAGGTGAACAGGTAGGTTCAGCCAGTGTAAATGCTGATGCAGAGGAAGTTATTGTGACGGGTAGAAATACATATGTATATTCTGCGGATAAAATTGAAAGATTCTCCTCGGTAGGGGATAATAAGAAGAAATAACGGAGGTGCAGTATGGCTATTGCAATAGATATTATTTTAGCTGTTATTTTTGCAGCGTTTGTTTTGACTGCTGTTAAAAAAGGTTTTGTTTTGTCATTGTTGGAATTTGTGGCAGTTATTCTTGCCTTTGTGCTGGCATATAGCTTCAGTCCAAATGTGGCAGAGGCAGCCTATGATGGATTTGTTAAGGAAGCCACCATTAAAACAATAGAAACACAGATTGAGGAAAATATTTCTCTAAAAGAAACATCAACACAGACTCAGGTGCTTCTTGATTCCGTTCCTGACTATATGGTTTCTGTTGCTGATTTTATGGGTATCAACATTGATGATATTAAAAAAGAGGTGGCAAACTCAAAGTTTACAAGTGAAAACATTGCAACTGAGCTTGTAGAAAAAATAGCACAACCAATTATTATTGGTACGTTAACTGCATTGAGTTTTGTGGCGCTGGCAATAGTGTTACTGTTTGTACTGAAATTTTTGGCACAGATTATTGCGAAAATCTTTAAGATTCCTGTTATCAAAACTGTTAATAAGCTCTTGGGTGGAATTCTCGGGGCTTGTAAAGGTTTTGCAGTAGTAATATTTATCTGTACAATACTTACAGTATTCTTTTCTTCAGGTGACAATGAACTTGCAACTGCAGTAAATGATTCAGTAATTGTTAATTTAATTGATAATGTTAATCCACTTGTTAATTCATTAAAAGAAATTTTTTAAAATAAGGAGCAGGGTGATATGAGTGAACAGAAAAAGACATTGAAAGAAAATCTTAAAGAAATATTTGATGGTTGTCTTACAATTCCAAATCTTATTTCAGTAATCAGAATTTTATTGATACCGGTAATTGCAGTGCTTTATTACAATAATTACATCTGGTGGACAGTGTTTGTAATCTTTGTTTCAGGACTTTCTGATGCAGTTGACGGAAAAATTGCAAGAAAATTCAATCAGGTTTCAAATCTGGGTAAATTACTTGACCCCGTTGCAGATAAATTCACAATCTTTGCTCTTGCAATTGTACTTTTCTTAAAGTTCAAAGAGGCACAAAGTGAGTCAATGCAGGCATTTGCTTGGGTGTTCTTACTCTTTATCGCAAAGGACATAATTATGATTTTAGGAAGTATTATCCTTATTGCATTAGGCACTCGTCCATGTGCAGCAGAAATCTGGGGAAAACTTGCAACCTTCGCTTTCTATGCAGTTATGGTTGTAATTATCGGATTTGGTCCTGAAGTTGGTGCAATCAGCCTTTATTATCCACAATATACAATTCCTGAAGGACTTATGTTTGTGCTTGTTGTAGTGGCTGTTGTTCTTACATTTATAGCATTCTTCAGCTATTTACCAAGCGCAATTAAACAGTTAAAAGAGAATTCAAAGAAATAGAGGACACATAATGAACAAAAATATGATTTGCTGTAAATGCAAACAAAGACCTGCCGTAATTTTTGTTACAAAAATGGAAGGCGAGAAAACAACTAACGAGGGATACTGCATCAAATGTGCAATGGAGATGAATATCGGTCCCAT
>CALBQZ010000115.1 GCA_937899735.1 uncultured Clostridia bacterium
CTTTAAGGTTAATATAATCATCCAATGATACATTTGGCCAGAAATTAACAAGCTGAATGACTGCATTTTTGCTACCAATACGGTCAATTCGACCAAAACGCTGAATAATACGAACAGGGTTCCAATGGATGTCGTAATTGACAAGATAGTCGCAATCCTGCAAGTTCTGACCTTCAGAAATACAGTCAGTTGCAATGAGAATATCAATATCGACCTTTGGAATGCTTGCGAACAAATCTCTGTCCTTTGAAATTGGAGAGAAACATGTAAGGACAGTATTCATATCTTTATTTGGCAACTTTGCAGTTGTTTTTCCGTCAACTGAACCTGTAATCATTGCTGTATCAAGTCCAAATTTCTCTTTGACATAAACACTAACATTATCATAAAGATATCCTGCAGTATCAGCAAATGCAGAGAAAATGATAATCTTTTTATTACCTTCATTTATTGGGTTGTTGATTTTTTCTTCAATTAACTCAAACAATTTCTGAAGTTTTAAGTCATGTTCAGGTGTAATGTCAGACACCATATATGTAAGCAAATCAAGTACTTCTGCATCTTTTGCGAGACTTTCTCGCCAAGACACATAATCCATATCTGCAATATCAATTTTAACTTTCTTACCAACAGAGAAAATATCGTCATTCTGGTCTTCAGAATCGAATTCATCAACATCAGTCATGTCAGTAAGCTCAAAGTTAACGCTTGAATGCTTATCATAATTATCAATCATTTCGATTGTATTTTTGATTAAATCTTTGATACGGATTAAAGTCAGATTAAATGCATAAACTGAACTTTCCATACGCTTCATAAGGTTGATTGCAGTAAGTCTTCTAATTCCTTGCTCACGACCAAGTTGAGTAAGGCTCTTATTATCTTTAAACAATTCTGAATATTTTTCAGCCTTACTCGGATGGATATACATAGATGGAGTATATATGGAAAGAGTCAATTGCATTAATTGTTCAAAAATTTCATTATAGTTAATTGCTTCTTTCAAATCAGTAAGGTCAGGTCTTAAAGATTTAGGTTTTAATCTTGTTGGGAAAGTACCAATATCAGTTGTATCATAATATTTCTGTATGTGCTTTCTTGAACGAGCAATAGTAACACTATCAAGAACTTCAAAGAAATCGAAACTGAGCATTCTTAATAGGTTATCTGTTGTTCTTTCTTCAACATCCCAATTACTCCACTCATTAAAAGCTCTTTGAGCATTTCTGAATATTTCATCAATCGAACGATTGGTATTGAGCTTTTCATCAATGTAATCTGTATGGCCTTCGTATGCAAGAGCCAACTGATTCTTCAAATCAAGGAATTTGTTATTAACCGGTGTCGCAGATAACATTAAAACCTTTGTTTTAACACCTGCACGAATAACATATTTCATCAATTTTACATAACGATTTTCCTTGTCGTTTTCATCAGGATTATCGATAATTTTACCGCCATTACGGAAGTTATGAGATTCATCAATTACAACAAGGTCATATGTATCCCAACGCAGACGAGACAAATCTGTACCATTAGACATACCATGAGAACGTCCAAGGTCTGTATGATAAAGAACTTTATAATTCAAACGGTCTTCTGCAATAGGGTTATTAATGTAATTATCACGATATGTATTCCAATTATTTGCCAGTTTCTTTGGACAAAGCACAAGAACACTCTTATTTCTTGATTCATAGTACTTGATTACAGAAAGAGCTGTAAATGTTTTACCAAGACCAACACTATCAGCGAGAATACAGCCATTATACTTTTCAAGTTTGTTAATTATTGCAAGAGCAGCATCTTTTTGGAAATTATAAAGCATATTCCATATTTTGCTGTCCTTGAATCCTGTTGCTTCATTGGGTAGAACATCTTCTGATATATCTTCAAGAAATTCGCTGAAAATGTTATAAAGAGTTACAAAATAGATGAAATCAGGTGAGTTTTCGTTATAAGCAGTTGTGATGTTTTCGATTACTTCATCTGTAACTTCTTGCAATTTATTCTTATCATTCCAGATTGCGTTAAACAAATCAATATATGCATTGGAAAACGGAGAATCAGTTTTCTGAACATAATTATATGCATTATTTCCTCGCTCACAACCCAAATCAACCGTTGTGAAACCTTGCAATGGCATATAACTTTTGCTGTCAACATTCATAAAACCTGGCATATTTTCATTCGTAATATTTGATTTAAAAACTACTTTTTTATGAATCCAGTCTGCACATTCTTTTGCTATAGATTTTTGTGTGAGTTCATTACGAAGTTTAACCTCAAATTCAGTTCCATAAAGGCTACGTTCTCTGTTTAAACGTGGGATATAAAATTCTCTTTTTTCTTTTTTAGATTTCTCAGTAATAAATGTTGGTGAAGTAAAAATAAAACGCAATTCTTCGATGCCTGTAAGTTCCGATTTCAGCTCCTGAAAAGCATAAATTGAGAAGCAAGCCGCCGCAATTGACAGTTTACTTCCCTGTTTTATTTCTACCGATAAATCATCACAAAGAGTCTTATTTACATTGTCTATAATTTCCACACTTGTCCCACCAATCACAATATATGATTTTGAATATAATAAATCATTTTATTATATCATATTAGACATATTAAAACAACTTTTATTTACCTTAAAACGGCAAAATCCTACTTAATATATTAAATCGGAAAACAAAACATTTTTGTGACAAGTTTTATAATAATTCAACTTGTTAAAAACAGGAGTCAAAGCAGTTGTTTCGACTCCTGTTTGGTAATTATATTTTATTCTGCAATAAAATTGATATTATTTTCTTTTGCATACTGTTCTGCATACAAACCTGCTGGAGTATGGATTGTTACCTCAAGGAATGGATAAATGCCATACCAACCAGCTCTATTCAATGCTTTATCGTCAATTTTTTCTACACTACTTGGTATGTATATATCCTTAAGGTTAGAACAATTATAGAACATACCATAAGAGAGTTCTCTTACGCCTTCTTCCATGGACATTAACTCATCCATTAATCTTTTATGTTCTTCTTCATTTATATGTAAATCAACTTTACATGGTGCAGAGTTTGTAAACCCTAATTTTTCAAGAATGTCATCACAAGATACAAGTTCCAACTTAATATTAGGATTTAATTCAAAAAGTCTTTCTTTCAATTTCAAATATTCTTCTTTAGTTATTTCTAACTTGTAAATCTTCAATGACACAACTATCACCTCTTTAATGCAATAACATCACACTTTACCCACTTCATCAAGGTTAAGCATTTAATATAATTTAATGCTGTACATTCAAACGGACTACAGTTTTCTCTTTTTTCTTGTTTTGTTCAATGGTTTGTTATAAACTATAATTGCAAAATCATATTAAGAGGATGTGTCAACGATGAAAAAGCTGTTCACTATATATTGCGAAGGCATATTTGATGCAGAAATTGAAAACCAAGTTTATAGTATTTATGACACTAAAAACAAATCTTTGACTTTTTATAATAATAAAGGTGACGAGTTACCTGACTATCAACGCCCACACATTGACATTGATTATGTCGAACAGTACACAGATGATTACACTCAAATATCACCAATTGTCAATGGTTTCTACAACTATTCAACTCACGAGGTTGAGTATGATGTTGACGGAATGTATGGTTCACTCGGTATCAAATATGCAAACGGAGATAAATTAACTGAGGAAATATACTACCAAATTGGCAGTTTCTCAAATGGATTATGTTCAGTCAGACAGAAAGACACCGATTGGGGTTGCATTAACGAAAAAGGTGAACTTGTTATACCATACCAATTCGGTGAAGAACTTAATTTCAACATGTATGGAGTTGCTTGTGGTGATAATTCTCTTGTAGATATGCAAGGAAATATCATACCCAATACAGAACTCAATTGCACAAATGATTGCTTTGAAGATTGTCGTTACTTTACTTTTTCTCTCTTAACAGATGAACAAAGTGAATCCATTGATAAATGTGGTACTGCAGAGAATATAAAAGTAAATATTTATGACACAAAGAATCGTAAATATGTAGTCAAAGACATACCTGACTTGAAATTAGATGTATCGTTTTTCAATGGTGATGAAGAAACCATTCTTGCAACCGTAGAATTGATTGATGATTACGAGAAGATTCGTATAAAAAAGAATGGTACAATCATTGCAAAAAAAGACAACAACATCACAGTATTTGATTATTATCAAGACTAATTGCATTTAATATAAAAAGTACACCGTTGGAAATCCTTTTCGGAAATCGTGAAAACAGGCGAAAAAATGTACACGGTGGAAATATTTTTACCCATTTTGTGATACGAGTGGAAACTTCACCCCTTGGGGGTGGGGCACATGAAATCTCTGTGCAAAAACAGGTTTCGAAAGCGGCGCAGGGTCTTGTGTTAATTTTCGCAAAAGTTCTTTTATTATAACAATCGCAAACTACCTGTAACCTTTGAGAGGAATTGTGTATATCCATACAACTTTGATGCCTTTCGTAAGCTGATGAATTTCTTTCCAATTGATGCGCCGAAAGAGGTACGCCTGACATATAAAAAGAAAATTGACAACACCAATATCCTGATGTTAAAATTATATTAAGCTGATAAGTTATCACGATTGAGGTAAAATGAATGGCTAAAGCACGATTAGATGAAAAAGTAACCGTTAGGGGAATAGTTTTTCTTATTCTCACAATTTTAGGATTGTTTGGATTGTTTGTTTTGATGGTTAATTTTGGCGATGATAAGGCCCCTGCCACTTATGAACAGGTGTGGAATGCATTAGAAGAATACAACTGTGATGCAAATGACTCTACAGAGCAGTATCTTGAAGCATATCCAAACATAGGTTTAAAATATGTAATTTCAGCAAGAGATACCGATTTCTTATTTGACTATTACGAGTTTGAATCGACGGATGATGCATATGGTGCCTATCAAAGACTAAATGCGGGTATTAACGAAAATTTTTCAAGAGACTCAGTAGAAACAGGTGCGGATTTAAGAAACTATATCATCCACACGTATCTATACAACAATGAATATTATTACTTAATGAAAGTGGACAATACTGTGCTATATTGTGAAAGTTCAGAAGCCAACAAAGATTTAGTCAACGATATAGCATATAGTTTAGGATACTATGATTAAAGAAACAAGGCAAAGTCATGAGTTGCAATAAAAGATAGCACTATGTTCTTGAGTCGATTAGTTAAAGTTTAGATATATGAGGTAATATTTTGAAAAAAGAAAGACAAAATTTAGGTGAAAAATTTACCGTTAAGGGTGTAATATTATTAGTTCTAATGATTGCTTTTTTGATTGGCGTACCCTTGGCAATCGTTAATATTGGTGAACCAAAAACTCCAGCTACAAGTGAGCAAGTACACGCGGCTATAGAAAAGTACGGATTACCTTCAAGTGATTTTACCGATGAATATGTTGAAGATTATCCCAAAATAGGACTTATTTCCGTTGTTGGATATCGTACTGATGAATTTAGAATAGAATGGTTTGAAACAGAAAGTAGTAAACGTGCTCGTTCTTTAATGAGTACATTCAATGAAATTATGCTTGATGCAAGAGATATAAAAGCAGGTGATTCGGAATATTACGATTCTGCACATAATTACTATATGCACACATACCATGTTGGTGATAAGCATTTCTGGGCTATGCAAATTGAAAATACTGCTATATATGGATTCTGCTATGATGAAAATTATGAGACAATGCGAAATGTAATGATTGAGTTAGGATACATAAGTGATTAAATAAAGTGAAAATGAATAACCTAAAACACAACCCCACCTGAAAAGACTCTGAACTGCCCCAAATTGTACGGACAGTACAAACTGGAGCAGTTCATTTTATTCTACCATAGTAGGGTTATTTTTTCTCTTGTCCGTTTTTACTGGACTAGTTCATTATTATATTATATTAGCAATGTTCAAGGCATACAATCAATGCCTTCAGAAAATCTACATCATTCTGTGATGTTCTCTTTTTCGGACCCTTTGTCCTGTTTCCCGCCATACGCTCCTTTTTGCCTATAAAACGGGTAAAAAGGAGATTTTCTATATTATTATCGGTGTAAATAAGTCCGTTCTGATTAAGTGACTTACCACCCTTACCGAGCACGAGAGCAGCAAGTCCATAGTCCTGAGTAATAACCACATCACCTTTTTCGGTTAGATTTGCAATACGACAAT
>CALBQZ010000116.1 GCA_937899735.1 uncultured Clostridia bacterium
TCAGACTTTGTTGCACCATGTACCCCCGTAACATAAAAAGAGAACTTATCTTCTACCGCCTTCCGTATAAGAAAGGTTTTTCCTACACGTCGGCGACCATAAACAGCCACAAATTCCGAACGACTCGAGCGAAGATACTCTTTCAGATCGTTCAATTCTTTTTTTCTACCTATCAAAATCTGTTCCATCCTTCAATAATTTGCGCAAACATAGCCATTTTTTACATCTTGCGCAAATTATCCTCAAATAATCTGCGCAAGCAATACGTTTTAAGGATGGTTGCGCAAATTATCCGAAACATGCTACCTTATACAGCCGAAGGTAGGAGGTTTAGCAAGCAACTATAATGAAAAAAAAGAGAATAAGAAAATCGTATTAGGATATTTTAGCGGTTCTAAAACACATAATAATGATTGGAAACAGATTGAGAATAGTATAGTGAAAATTTTAGAAAGGACTTTACAAGTAGAATTGCTTATATGTGGTGTATTAGAGTTGTCAGCGAAATTTAATCCATATATAGCTAGAATTACTAGAATTCCATTTATAGATTGGAGAAAACTACCGGAATTGATAAGAAGTATTGATATTAATTTAATAATGGAATTAACAGGATTATCAAAAGAAGACTTTACATAATTTGCAAGTCCCTGTGTCGCTTTACGGACAGTATAAATATTCATTCTGTTAGTACCTGCTCCGATTACACCACGAAGTCCACCTGTACCGAATTCCAATTCCTTATAAAATCTATCTTCAATTTCCTTTTCGTCTGTAATGCTCAAAAGCTCTTTTTTTGTATCCTCATCAAAGGTACACCAATATTCAAAAATCTCTTTAATACTCATTATTTTACGCTCCTTTAAAGGTATAATTATATATGATAATAGTACACTAAAACCCCCTCGATTGTCAATGAAATCAAGGAGGTTGAATATTTGATTATTTAATTTATATTTTATTTACATCACCGCGTAGGGACAGACTTCCCAGTCTGTCCGTGAAAAAATGAGATTTACTTTTTAATTTCTTTTAACACTTCTCTTAAAAGTCTCTCTGTTTTTTGTGAACTTGAAATTAATTCACCAAATCCATAAATAGCAAACGAACCTATCCAAGAAATCAATGCAATTGCTACGCCTGTTAACAATCCAGAATAAATCAGGTCTTCATCCATGCTTGCCATTGAAATTACAACTATTATTCCAACAACAACACCTATTATTGTTACAAAAGTAGCGAGGTTTTTCATCTTTTCACCAATGTTTGAAAATATTCCTGTATCCGTATTAATGTATGGCGTGCTCTCAATTATCTCATTAGTATCCATTGTTGTTGCATTATTTTTTACAAGTTCAGTGACCCCTGATGAAAATTCTATAGCAGAACAATCACAACACAAGCAGTTAGATATTGATAACGAACACCATCTGTGATATGTTTTTCCACATCGAGGACAAGAAACCAAATCACTTTCTTTTGAAATTGTTTCTTTGCACTTTTCACACACATACATTTCCATTTTTCCACATCCTTGTATCTTTTTATTTATTTAAACACATAATTTGTAGAATGTCAAGTATAATTTTATATATTTTATTCTCTGTATGAACTTAAAAAAATGGGTTATCATTATTATGGTGATATTATGAAAATAGAGCACAAACAAAAATATAAATTACTTGGTTTAAACATCGCATATTATCGAAAATTAAAAGGTTACACTCAAGAAAACTTTGCTGAAAAACTAAATGTTGACAGAACAACCATAAGTAAAATAGAATTAGCAACTTGCGGTGTTTCATTGGATGTGTTATTTGATATTTCAGAATTACTAAATGTACCTATAAATCAATTATTCGATTTTAGAGATTAAGAGCAGATTAAACTGCTCTTTTTTCGTCTCGATTGGTAAAAGGCCATTAAGCAGACAGACAAGGATGTCTGTCCCTACGCGAATAATGAGTTATCGAGAATGCTCAAAGCATAAAAGAAAAATAGTCATATAATATGCCTTTTGAATATTGCTTTTTCAATTCTGTTGCCTTATAATTTATATTAGTAATGAAAGGAGATGTTCCCCATATGAAACGATTTAAGATAAATATTGAATATATGGTGGATAAGGTAGTTTATAAAACTAACCTTTTTGAAACGGAACATTTTGTTATTGACCACCTTGCTACTAAGGACCATATTAAACTTACAGTTAAGCCTTGTTCATCTTTGGAAAATGTTAAATTCAAAATGACAATACCATATGAATTTCAGAAGGATTCACGAATTTTCCTTAATGGCTACCAGTCCTGGACAGAATGTAAGGAATATTTTATCAATGACGAGCCTATTAAGTTAAACCTCAAGCAGGAAGCCCTCCGACACATATTGCCTTCCTCTTCTTATGGTGATTACAACTTTGTTAAGTATGATCGGAAAAAGGGTTGTTTCCATGGTTTTTCATACGGTTATGTCCGTAATGGTGACGGTTTTGACCTTTTCGGCTCTCTGAGTGAACGTTGGGGCTACACCATACTCCGTGCATGTACACCTGAAAACATAATTACATTTGAACGTGAGTTAGAGGGCGTTACAATCAATGATGAATATGTACTTATTGACGTTGTTCATTTTAATGGTAGCGAAAATGAAGTTTATGACAAATACTTCTCTGCAATGAACATTCCTACCCCAAGAGTAGGCAGAACAAATGGTTACACAACATGGTACAACTACTACCAGAACATCACTGAAGATATTGTTACAACCGACCTTGAGGCTCTTTCAAAGGTTGACGCAAAAATTGATATTTTCCAGATTGACGATGGATATCAGACTGCTGTTGGTGATTGGCTCAGCATTGACGCTAAAAAATTTCCTAACGGAATGAAATTTGTTGCTGATAAAATTCATGATAAGGGCATGAAAGCAGGTCTTTGGCTTGCTCCACTCTCCTGTCAGGTAACATCAAAAATTGCAAAAGACCATCCTGAATGGATTATCCGTGATAAAAATGGTAAAAAAATACGCTGTGGCTTTAACTGGGGCGGTTTCTACGGTCTTGACACAGAAAAAGAAGAAGTCAGGGAACATATCCGAAACTTCTTCAATGTGGTCCTCAATGACTGGGGATATGATATGGTTAAGCTTGATTTCCTGTATTCAACTTGTGTTGTACCTAGAAATAATAAATCCCGTGGTCAATTGATGTGTGAGGCAATGGATTTCATCCGTGAATGTGTTGGTGACAAACTTATTCTCGGTTGTGGTGTACCACTCCACCCTGCTTTTGGTAAGGTTGACTACTGTCGTATCGGTGCCGACATCGGTCTTGAATGGGACAGAAATAAAATGATTCTTGAAGATGTATGCACCAAGACAACTCTCTGGAACACTATTTTCCGTCGTGGTCTTGACGGCAGAGCATTTGCAAATGACCCTGATGTATTTCTCCTGCGTGACAACAATATGACAAGCAACTTTGACCAAAGAAAAATTTCAGCTTTCGTAAACCATATTTTCGGCAGTCTTCTCTTTACTTCCGATAATGTCGGTGACTATAACGACGAAAAAATGGATGTACTTATGCACATCTTCAACAATGGCAGACCAGAGCTTATTTCTGCTGAATTCATCACTAAAAATCTTATTGAAATTAAATATCTTGAAAACGGTGAAGAAAAACGACTTTGTTTTGATAGTGATAAAGGCGAATTATACTAAACTACAAATTCGTGACCAATTCTCCTGATTTCTAAACTTACCTCGACTTCGTAATTGCTTTCTTGCAAAACGGAGTCGAGATTTTTTTCGTTCTTTTTAAAAAATTCTGTTTCATTTATATAGATAAGTCTTCCGAAGCCTACTGCATCACTATTATAGCCATTATACATCTTGTGAATAAGTTTGCCGGTTTCGTTTTTCACAAAACTTTCCCCTGCCTTACTTATTCTGTTAATCTCTTCTGTTTCCATTTTAGAAGAAACTCCACCATTTATTTCTGCAATATCCGCTTTTAGTTTTATCATAATTTTAAACGCAGGTTTTCCGTCTTTTAGCTGAACCTTCCGCTTGACTTTTGCATCTACAATATTCAAAGATACTTTCTTACCCTCTTCGTAGTCATAAGCAAGAGAAGAATTATTGAGTCTATCATAAAGGATATTCAAGAAAATGGTTTCTTCCTTTGAAATCTTTTCGCGATATTTAGTGTTATTAAAAAGTGCTGTGCCAATTATCTCAACGCTTTTTTCTTTATCCTTTTCAACCACAGAAAGTAATGGAATGGCAAAATCCTTTGTGCTTGAATTATATCTGTTAATCAGGTCATAAAGATGCATACGAAAAATTCTTCCATCATACTCGCTGGAATTGATTGCAATTTCAACATTCCTTGCACTGATATATTCCTCTCCGTTTTTTGTTTTGAGAATTTCACCTGCAGTTTTTTCGGCTGCTGCAATACATACGGACGAACTATTCTCAACATCACGGACAAAAAAATCAATTACATCATCCATATTTTCTTCTGTTATGCTTTTTCCGAGAATTATTATTCTGTTCTGGGAATACAAAGGGATTTTGCCCTCGTTTTCTGTTACACTTTTGATGGCTGTGTAAATTGTGTCACCCTTTACTTCAAATGCCTTTAAAGGTGGTTGCGAAGCACCTTCTGACGAGGTTGCTGATTGTGCATTGGTATCAATAGCCTGAATGGTAACGGAATATTCCCCATTTTCTTCCATATCAATTCCAATTCCCTGAATTACGAGTCGATTACGTATATCCTTTTTATATATTTCATTCTTATCAAAAGCAAAAAACGAAACAAGCAAAGCCAAAAGTATTACCACTATTTTTCGCATCTTAACTTTTCCTTTCTGCAAGTAATCAATACAGCCGTTGGAAGTAAAACAACAGTAATACCTGTTAAAACAATCTTAATTGTACTGTCATCCACAATGGTAAACCAATTGATTTGTCCTGAAATGAGAAGATTGGCAATTATAGTCAAAAGTCCCACAATAAGAATATAGGATGTCCTTTTGACTTTACCAAAATGTGTTGTAAGGATATCTGTCTGAAGATAAATGAGCAATCCTGCCTTAATAAATGCACACATAATCCAGACACTTGTAAAAACAGCATCCAGACGACTGAACATAGAAAACTCTGCAAGACTTGCAAGTGTATGGAACGGAAAAAGTTGAGTGGAGGCAAAATTCCCCATAACCGTACATGCAAAAAAGAACATTACTGCCATCAAGAGAGTCTGCAAAATCAACCAAATGAAAAAGCCTTTTTTAACATTACCTGTCACTCGTGGTAATGCAGTAGCAATTATTGCATATTCCACTGTTTGTCCTACTGAATCTATTGCAACCTTCACCACCGGTGTTACTCCGTTGTAAAAAAGTGGTGTTAAATTTAACAAGTCAACCTTTTTAAAAAGGGTAACCATAATAAATACCAGTGCAGGAACTACAAAAGCTATTGATATAACTGCACTTCGTCCCAAAGCTTCAAGACCTAAAAAAGCTCCATAACAGCATAATACTATGGCAAAAATCAGAATATATGTTAAGTCAGTTTCAGGGAAAACAACAGTTCCTGCAAAAAGGTCGAGTCTTGCTATTGTTACAACAGTAAAATAGAAGAAAAAAACAATAAAAATTACAGCAACAACCCTTGCTATTACTTTTGATTTAATACTCAACATATCCAACAGATTTTTATCCCTATTTTTCTTGTAGAGAAAATATAAAGGGAGCATTATAACTGTTCCGATTGCAATTCTGAAAATGGGTTGAATGAGCATATCGGAAAGACGTATATTCTCCGTATAAGATGACAGATATGTTACTGTGGTTAGTGTTCGTGTTAAGAATAGCATTGTAAAAAACTGAAATGCACTTATTTTTCCTTTTGAACTTTCCATTCTATTTCTCCAATTTATTAACTTCCATTCGATTTTTGCCCATCAGTTTCCAACTTGCACGAATAATCAAATCTCGACAAGCACCAAGTTTTGTTGGTGATAAGGGAGATGTGAATGGAACACCATACGGGTTTATTGCAGATGCGTTTATAAGCACTGCTGTAAAACAGAGCATAATACCATAAAGTCCTGATATTCCACCAACAATAATAAATGCAAATCTAAGAACTGCTACTGTCTCGTATAGTGTTGAAACAACAAATGAACTTACTGCTGTAAGACCAACAACAATAAGCATTGGTGCAGACAGTATTCCCGCTGTTACCGCAGATTCACCAATTACCAATGCACCGACAATTGAAATAGCATGTCCTACACTCTTTGGCATTCTCAGTCCTGCTTCACGGACAATTTCATAAATAAGGTGAATAAATAATGCTTCAAACATAACAGGTAAAGGTGTTCGACTTTCCTGCCCGGTTATACCAAAAATCATTGTTTCAGGTATAATTTCTTGATGAAAAGTACAGACCGCAACATAAAGTCCAGGCAAAAAAACACTAAAAACAAATGAAACTAGTTTAAGCACACGTATGAATGTTGCATAATAAGGTCTTTTAAGATAGTCGTCAAGAGAATGAAAATGCTCTGCAAAAAGATATGGCACAATCAATGCATTTGGCGTTCCATCTACAATAATACAAATTTTACCTTCACTTATCTTCGCAGTCAGCACATCGGGTCTTTCGGTAAATCCTACTCCGCTGAAAATCGAAGAGTATTTTGTGTCGAGAAACGGTTGAAGATATCCAGACCCTAAAACCGTATCGAGAGTAGCACTTTTTAGTCTTTCAACAACTTCCTCAAGCATTCTCTTATCAACTCTGTCGGACATATAACATACACAAGCACGAGTTTTTGTTGTTATTCCAACCTCCACAATCTGTGTTTTGAAAACGGGATTTCTCACACGACGACGAATCATTGTAACATTATCTTTAAAACTCTCAACGAAAGCTTCTCTTGAGCCTCGTTCCTGCATTTCTGTTGATGGTTCAAGGACTGCTCTTTTAGGGAATCCCTGAACCCCGAACATCACAACAAAATGTGAATCTTCCGTAAGCATTATGATACTGCCATAAATAGCTTCCCGGATTGCCTCATCAAGGTCGTTTGTTATGGACTTATCAATACTTGCTGAAACTCTGTCAGCTGCAGAATGAATGAGTTTATCCCCAATTTCTTCCGAAAAATCCGCCTCAATAATAGGTAAAATTACTTGCTCGGTTGCAAGAAGGCTGTCACACATTCCGTCAACCATAACAAAGTAAATTTCCTTACCAGAGGCATTATATTTTCTGTATTTAACATCAAAAGCATCCCCGAACTGCTGTTTAAAATACATAATGTTTTTCTGTAAATCTGTACTCACAAACTTTTTTTCAGTGTTTTGATTTTCATTCTTTACAGTAATCTCATCTATCTTGTTTTCAAGCCATTTTTCACTCATAAAAAATCACCAATTTTATCTTTGCCTTAAATTATAGTAATATTCTGTCACTATTGGCAAAAGATAAAAATGGTGATTTTATGTTTGTTACTTTAATTAGAACAGTTATTCTTTATGTTCTTGCCATTGTCAGTGTGCGTGTTATGGGAAAAAGACAAATCGGTGAGTTGCAACCATCGGATTTAGTTGTTACCCTTCTCATTTCTCAGATTATTTCAATTCCTATTCAAGACACGGATATTCCGCTGGTAAACACATTAATTCCAATATTTTTGCTTGTAGGTTTTGAAATTTTAACATCTGTTTTCAATATGAAAAGCATTAAATTCCGTACTTTTATGCAAGGTCATCCCGTTGTGATTATTAATGACGGTGTATTAAATCAAAAACTGCTAAAAGATTTGCGTTTTACTATTGATGATTTACTTGAAGCACTTAGGCAAAAAGATATTTTTGATATTGCTCAGGTACAATATGCAGTTGTTGAAACAAACGGACAAATCAGTGTACTTTTAAAAGCAGAGCATGACACCGTTACAAGGGAAGATTTGAAATTAGAGCTTGACCCACAAGGCTTTAAATGCACTGTTGTGATTGACGGGAAAATTGTTACTCAGGACTTTAAAATATGTAATATGGATAAAAATAAGGTGCATAAAATTGCAGAAAAGGAAAAAATCAAAATCCAAGATATTATGCTTATGACAGTTGATGCCACAGGGAATCACACAATCATAAGGAAGGAAAATGTATGAAAAGAATAATTGTTGCAATATCTGCAATTCTCGGTGCATTTATAATCTCTTTTACCGGATATTTTTTAGTTGATAATGCTTGTGAAAAACTCGAAAACCATTTGTGGGACATTTGTGCTGTTTCACAGAAAGAAGAAACAGAAAAAGCAGTTAAAATGTCGGACGATGCCGTGACTCTATGGGAAGATGTCCACGGTCTTGTTGAGAGCTTTATCCGCCACGAAGAAACAGACAAACTTGAAGAATTAATAAAAAGCCTTCCCGTGTATGCCAAGCAAGGCAATCTGGAAAGGCTTGAACAGCAAGCTGATTTGGCTATTGACGAATTACATCACTTAATCCGTAGCGAAAAGCCATTACTCAGCAATATATTTTAATTATTTTATAAGTTTTTCAACATCGGAAAGCTTAATGCGCTTTGATACAATAAAGGTTTTTCTTTTTTGCTTCCCTTTATCTGTATTATATTTGCCTTGTTCCTTTTCTTCAGGTGAGAAAATGCCATAAGAAGATGTAACAACTGTGCCATCCATAAGCACTACATTTCCACAATATCCTGTATCAGCATTTGCACTGAGTGATGGCACTTTCTGGTGGTCAAGATATGTATGGGCAATCTTAATTCTGTACTGACCTTCATTTCCATTTTTCAGGTCATCATAAGAGCCTACCCAAGCAATCCATCCCTGGGAATACCAGGTTTTCTTGCCACCATCTTTCCGCATTTTTCTAACCATTTTCTTATTTCTCTCAATGGAACGGAATGTGATGAATAATCTTCCATCAGGCAACCATTCCGCTTTATGACGTTCACCATTAAGAGAAACAGGTGCTTCCACAGGTTTTGACCAAGTTTTTCCCTCGTCAGTTGAGAAAAGTAAAAGACTTGTATTTCTCTTTTTATTACAACGGGCAATAAGACAAAGCTCGTCACCGGTTCCCATGTCTGAACGGACACATTCAACTTCACAGATACCTGCATAAGTTTCGATATCACGATACGCTGAAAGATAAGGTTCAGGCTTTGACCAGTTATATTCACCGTTTTCATCAAATGTAAGGATAGTCTTATAATTCACAAAACCACTGTCGTGAAAAATTCCCATCCATTTGTCAACAAACTCACCATTTTCTTTAAGTCGGGTAAGTGACGCCATAGCCACAATTGGAATTAGTGGCATTTCGCTGTCATTGTCCCAGAATCGTCTGAATTCTGTCCAGGTCTTACCCTCATCAAGTGAAATGGAACTGTTAAACCCACCTGGAGTTGACATTCCTGGCCATTTTGAGTTTGCTGAAATAAGAATAAGCTTTTCGTCACCATTTTTAAACTGTAGACGATAAACAGTTGGTGTTTCAAGAGATTTTTCCCATGATGACGGTTGATTCTCAATGGTTTTATTGTATGTTACTCCACCGTCATCGCTGATTTTTGACAAAATCGCTCCTTTACCATGTCCCTTTGGATAAAAAGTAAGAATATCACCATTATTTAAGAGTACTGAATCGGGATGTCCGAGATATGCCGAACTATCGTCAATAACAGAATATTCAAATAAATACCCCAGTTCTTCCGGGGTGTTTTCCTGTTTAACACTTAAGTCTATCAGTGGAATTTTATAATAATCAACTTTGCTTGGAAAAGGCCTTTTCTTAAAAAGCATAATTATTTACTCCAATTTTTAAGTCTTTCAGCTGCAAGATATGCAGCACCAAGCATACCTGCTTTGTTGCGAAGCTGTGCTTTTTCAATTCTCACGTGCTTATAGTTAGGTTCAAGCTGTGCATCAACCTTTTCACGGATATCACGGATAAGCATTTCTTCTGACATAATACCGCCACCAAGAACAATAAGGCTTGGGTTAAAAATGTAGCAAAGGTTACGAAGCCCCAATGCAATTTCATCTTCCCACTTATCGATTTCTTCCATGATAATTGGATTTTTAAGATTTTCAGGTTCAAAAATCTCTCTACCGTTCATTGGTTTACCCATACGCTCTGAAACTGATGTTGTGAAAACACGGCAAGCTGCATAAGCTTCATAACAACCAATCCTGCCACAAGTACAAAGTCTGCCGTCCTTGTGAGTTGCCATATGACCGAATTCACCACCCGCATATTTCGAGCCTCGGTAAACATCACCATTGATATAGATACAACCACCAACGCCTGTACCATAAGTAAGGCAAAGGAAGTCTCTTTCACCCTGAGCAGCACCAAACTGTGCTTCACCAATTGCTGCGCAGTTAACATCATTATCAACTGCCACAGGAACATTGAACTTTGGTTCAAACTCACCACGAAGGTCTGAATGGTTATAATTTGGAATATTACCTACACCATCGTGAATAACACCATTTGCAAAGTCAACCTGACCTGCTGTTGAAATACCGATAGCATCATACTGACCTTCATATTCCTTGAGCTTTGCTTCCATAGCTCTAACTACCATATTATCAGTATCTTTATATGTGTTTGTTGGGAATTCTTCTGAAAAAAGAACATTAAAATTCTCATCAACAAGACCAAATTTAATAGCTGTACCACCAACATCAAAAGCAATAATTTTCATATTTGTTTCTCCTTGTAGCTTACTATACTTAATAATGTATATACAATCGATTTAATTATATAGTATTTTTTCCCCTTTGACAATAAATTTTTCAGAAAAAGATGTTAAAATTCACTAAATAAGCAAAAACATTTTTTAGTATATTTTGTTAATTTTCATTTTTACTCTTGTATATTTCATTAAAATAGTATAAAATATATCCGTTAGTGTGGATAAGCATATATTGTTTCATAAAGTATTTGCTACACCACAACGTAAAAATGTTCGAAAAGGTGGTTTTTCCCGTGGAAAACAACAACAAATCTCAGGCTGAACTTTATCGTGAGGAACGAAAAGCACGTCTTGCTAAGGCTGCTGAAAAAAGTTCAAAACAATCAGCTAAATCAGTGAAAGCAAAACAACTTACAACAAAAATTATTGCCATTGTTCTTGCTGTAGTAGTTGGTCTTGGTGCAGTTTATGGTGTTCTTAGCTTCTTTGACGTACCTCAAAAGGTTATCAAGGTTTCTATTGACAACGCTGACGGCACAAATACTTACAAAATCAGTGCAGGTGAATACAACTATTACTACTTCACAAGCTGGGTTAATTTCTATCAGCAATCAATGCAGTATGAACAGTATATGGGTGCTGGTGCAGGTCTTACATACACCGGCTTTGATAGCACTAAAGCTCCTGCTGACCAGGAATTCACAGAAGATACTGCTAAAATGTATGGTATCTCAATGGAGGATTTAGGTAATCCGGAAAAAGCAACATGGGCTGATGCAATCAAGTACTCAACTGTTAATAACATTATTTCAGTAAAATACGGTGCAAGCAAAGCTAAAGAAAACAAAATTGCTCTTACAGATGAACAGAAGAAGGAAATCGAAGACAACATTGATTCTATCGAACAAGCTGCACACGAAAAAGATTACAGCACAAACAGATGGCTCCGTGCACAGTATGGTAAAGGTGTTACTGAAAAAGTAATCCGTCAGGTCCTTGAGGAGAATTATCTCTCAAATTCATACTTTGAATCAGTGCAGGAAAACATCACTGCAGCTATCACAGACAATGATATCAATGCAGAATATGATAAGAACAAGGATGAATTTGACCTTGTTGACATCAGATTGTATTCTTTCAAGACAACTTTCAAAGAAAGTGAACACAAAGACCTTTCAGAAGAAGAACACGACAAGATTCACGAAGAAGAATTTGCAAAGACAAAGAAA
This sequence comes from uncultured Clostridia bacterium, assembly GCA_937899735.1. Taxonomy (GTDB): domain Bacteria; phylum Bacillota; class Clostridia; order Oscillospirales; family Acutalibacteraceae; genus Fimenecus. The sequence continues at coordinate 11,993 of CALBQZ010000116.1, forward strand.
CTTGCTGATGAATTCCTTGCAAAAGTAAAAGATGAAGCTTCTTTCATTGCAGCTGCAAAGAGTGCAATTCTCACAGCTGACAACAAGAGCACAAAAGACCCTGATAAAGAAACTTTAATCGAAAAGACAACAAAAGCTACTCTTAGCCAGTCATCAGAAGAACTTGCAAAATGGGTTTATGACGATGCACGCAAAGTGGGTGACGTAACTGTTGTTGACGATGGAAATGGTACATATCATGTTGTTATGATTAAAACTCTTCCTTTCAAAGATATGACATTTTCAGCATCTGATGTAAGACATATCCTCATTACGTTCCCAGAAGCTAAAAAAGATGAAGACGGTAAAACTGTTGCAATTACAGATGAGCAGAAAGCAAAAACAAAGGCTGATGCACAGAAGGTTCTTGATGAGTACCTTAAGAATCCAACGGAGGAAAACTTTATCGAGCTTACAAAGAAACACACTGGCGACGTTGACGAAGATGGAAAGCCTAACAAGGGTGGTCTTTACGAAAAAGTTGCTAATGACGGAAGTTATGTTAAGGCATTCACAGACTGGTCAATCGATGCAACTCGTAAGCCAGGTGATACAGGACTTGTTGAAACAGAATATGGTTACCACATTATGTACTTTGTAAAAGCACACGATGGTTTCAAGTGGCAGGCTGATGTTAAGGCAAAGCTTGTAAGTGAACAGTACACAGCTCAGGTTAGCGATGTTGTTGAAAACGAAGCTTCAAATATTAAATTTGATACATTCCTTCTCAACTGGATGACAAAGAATATCGAAAAGACAATTAAAAACCTTATTCTTGCAAATTCATAATTGAACATAATTTAAGCCTTACCGAAATCGGTAAGGCTTATTTTTTTACTTAATCTTCTTTTTAATTAATGACCCAACTGTTGCAACCGCTGTCACAACACCTGCCATTGGCAAAACATATTTCTTTGCAATTCGTTTAACTTCATCTACACTGGTTGGTGCATAAGTATAGAAACCGTGTTTGATTTTTTTTGTTATTCTAAATTCATCAAGATCTTCAACTGTCAGTGTTGTAGTAGTAAAGTCTCTTGGATTTGATTCATCAAAATCAAAAATTCTGACACCTCTTTTTCTGCCTGGGCCATACACATTGAAACCACAACCTTGAGTATAACCCATTTTCATTCCTTTGTATTCTCCTACAAATGAGTTGTTATGGTCATGGCCAAAGAACATTGCCATTACGTCACCTTTTTCATTCATCGCATCAAACTGACCACCATTTTCCTTTGGTACGCTTGGTGTTTCTCCAATGAATGTACGATTATCAATTCTTACTCTCTCTGGATTTACTGCAAAGAATCTACCTTCCCACTGACGGAAGCCTCTTGCACTGTTAGGAGTGCCTTCAGGAACCTCTATAAGCAACTCGTAAATTTCTTCAACAGGAATATGTTGGAAAACAATTGATGGAACATAGTCACCGTTTTCTTCTTTAAGCTTATCTCTTGTGTTTTTATACCATTCAAGCTGATTTTCGTGAACATGGTCACAAGTGCCATCAAGAGTTGCTGTAAGGCTATCCACAAGAAAAACATTAAGCTTTGTTTTTCCGTCTTCGCCTTTAATTTCAAGGTTGTGGTTGCAATATCCGTCAATTTCGTCATCTGCATTATATGCTACACAATTTTCGTGAGACTTGTAAATCTCAAACTGTTCTTTCTTTGATATTGAAAATGCCTGGTCGTCATGGTTTCCGAAAACAAAAGTAAATGGAATTCCAGTTTCATCAAGGGGTGTAAGGAATTTATTTATACATTCTGTAACCTTCTTTTTATTATCTCCACCCATCAAATAAAACCCGTAACCCTTGACCTGGTCACCTGTAAAAACAACAAGGTCGGGCTTTGCCATTTTCAATGCCTCACGGATAAAACGAACTGTATCATCAGATGTATTCTGTGTATCCTGAACATCAGCAATCTGCATTATACGGAATTTTCCGTTATTAAATTTAAGTTCCATCGTATATCACCTCATGGATATTATTCTATCATAACAAGGGGTAAATAACAACATAAGATTTTCGACAAAAAAGCGGAGTCGAAACCAACTCCGCCATTTTAATTAATTTACAATTATTTAAGGTTAGCCTTGAGTGTTTCAAGTTCTGCCTTAAGTGTTTCTGGAAGCTTGTCACCGAACTTAGCGTAGAATTCGCCGATACCTTCAGCTTCAGCAGCCCAAAGAGCCTTGTCAACATCAAGGATGCTTTCAAGTGATTCAACTGAAACTTCACCTTCAAGACCTTCGATGTTAATGTCCTTAGCATATGGGAGATAACCAATTGCTGTTTCCTGAGCATCTACTTCGCCTTCGCAACGTTTGATAATCCATTCAAGAACACGGAGGTTATCACCGAAACCTGGCCACATGAAGTTGCCTTCATCGTCTTTTCTGAACCAGTTAACATTGAAGATTTTTGGAGCTTTATCAGCATCAAGAGTCTTACCAATGTCAATCCAGTGCTGCCAGTAGTCACCCATATTGTAACCGCAGAATGGAAGCATAGCCATTGGGTCACGACGAACAACACCTACTGCACCAGCTGCAGCTGCTGTTGTTTCAGAAGCCATAATTGAACCAACGAATACACCGTGGTTCCAGTCACGTGACTGATATACGAGTGGAGCAAGCTTTGCACGACGACCACCGAATACGAAAGCAGAGATTGGAACACCTGCTGGGTTCTCGAATTCTGAGCTGATACATGGGCAGTTAACAGCTGGAGCTGTGAAACGGCTATTTGGATGAGCAAGGTTTTTGCCTTCTGCTTTCCATTCAACGCCATTTGTTTTGATACCTGTCCATTCAACTGCATTTACAGGAGGATTCTTATCGAGACCTTCCCACCAAACTGTATTGTCGTCAAGGTTACGAGCAACGTTTGTGAAGATTGTACCCTTCTTTGTTGAAGCAAGAGCGTTTGGATTTGACTTAACATTTGTACCAGGAGCAACGCCGAAGAAGCCGTTTTCTGGGTTGATAGCGTAGAGTCTTCCGTCAGGACCTTTACGAATCCAAGAAATATCGTCACCTACACACCATACTTTGTAACCCTTTGCCTGATATCCTTCTGGCGGAATAAGCATAGCAAGGTTTGTTTTACCACATGCTGATGGGAAAGCAGCACAAATGTACTTAACTTCGCCCTGTGGGTTTTCGATACCAAGAATGAGCATATGTTCAGCCTGCCAACCTTCGTTTTTACCCTGATAAGAAGCAATACGAAGAGCAAAGCACTTTTTACCAAGAAGAACGTTTCCGCCGTAACCTGAGTTAACTGAAATGATTGTGTTATCTTCAGGGAACTGGCAAATCCATCTCTTTTCAGCGTCAATGTCGCAACGGCAGTGGAGACCACGAACCCAGTCATTGCTTTCGTCACCGAAAGCTTCCATAACCTTTGCGCCAACTCTTGTCATGATAACCATGTTGAGTACAACATAGATTGAGTCTGTAAGTTCGATACCAACTTTTGCAAGAGGTGAACCAACAGGTCCCATTGAGTAAGGGATAACATACATTGTTCTGCCCTTGTAGCTGTCTTTTGCAATATCATAAAGCATAGCATATGCTTTTTCTGGGTCCATCCAGTGGTTTGTAGGACCTGCATCTTCTTCTTTCTTTGAGCAGATAAGAGTTCTGTCTTCAACACGAGCAACGTCGTTAACTGCTGTCTTGTGGTAGTAGCAGTCTGGAAGAAGTTCTTCATTAAGTTTTACAAGTTCACCTGTTGAACATGCTTCTGCACGAAGAGCTTCAATCTGTTCTTCGCTACCGTCAATCCAAACGATGTTGTCCGGCTTTACGAGTTCAACCTGTTTGTCAATCCACTCAAGAATTGACTTGTTCTTTGTGAGTGCCATAGTTGTTTACTCCTTTATATAAATTTCATATTGATACCAAAATAAGCCATTCTTACCTATTTTGCATTATTATATACTAAATCCTGCATTTTTTCAATAGTTAAAATGTTAACATTTTATCAAAGATAAGCTCTGTTTTTCTGTATATTATATATACAATTAATAAAAACGTTTATTTTAAATAGTCTTTTTCAATATCGGCAGTGGCTTTACCATTTAAATCCATTTGGGCAATTGCACCATTTAAAAATTCAAAATAGCCCTGTGCTCCTACCATTGCACCGTTGTCACCACAAAGGGATAAATCAGGCAAATACAAGTCCCAACCCTTTTCCTCTGCAAGCTTTTCCATTCTTGCACGAAGAACTGAATTTGCAGAAACACCACCTGCTAAAACAAGTGTTTTTTCATTGTGCAATTCCATAGCCTTTACAGTATTCTCTGCAAGAGAATTTACAACAGCATTTATAAATGATGCACCAACATCGGCTGTTTCTAGGGTTTCACCCTTCTGTGTTGCATTATGGACAAGATTTATAACAGATGTTTTAAGTCCTGAAAAGCTGAAATCCAAAGGGCAACCATCAACACGAGGTTTTGGGAATTTATACTTTGTATTATCCCCAGTTTTTGAGATTTTATCAAGATTTACACCACCCGGATAAGGAAGTCCCAAAGTACGGGCTGCTTTATCCATAGCCTCACCTGCTGCGTCATCACGAGTACGACCAATCACCTCAAAATCAGTATAATCATTCACCTTACATAGAAGTGTATTGCCACCTGACACCACAAGGCACATAAATGGTGGTTTCAAGTCTTTATGTGTGATGTAATTTGCTGCAATATGTGAACGGAGATGATGCACAGGAATAAGCGGTTTACCACTTGCAAGTGCGAGACCTTTTGCATAGTTCACACCAACAAGCAAAGCACCGATAAGTCCGGGTGCATAAGTTACTGCAATTCCATCAATGTCGTCGAGAGTACAGTCAGCATCATTGAGTGCTTTTCCCACAACTGCAGAGATATTTTCCGTATGTAATCTTGATGCAATTTCAGGCACAACCCCACCAAATATCTTATGCTTTTCAATCTGTGTTGATACTGCGTTAGAAAGCACATTTCTACCGTCTTCAACAACGGCCGCAGCAGTTTCATCACATGAACTTTCAATCGCTAAAATTTTCATAATCATTCCTCAATATAGTATGTATAAATTAGTGCATCTTCCGTTGGTTTAGAGTAAAAATTCTTTCTTTCACCAATAAGCTTAAATCCACTTTTTTCGTATAGTTTTATTGCATTTTCATTGGACTTTCTCACTTCAAGAGTGATGAAAAAGGCTCTCTCTGCTTCGCTTTGTTTAATCAGGTGATTTACAAGGATTTTCCCATAGCCTTTTCCACGACAACTGCTCTTCACAGCAACATTTGTTATATAAACCTCGTTGCAGATATTATTAGCACCGATATAGCCAAGCAAATTTTCATTATCACGAATCACATAGAATCTTGCAGTTTCGTTGGAAAGTTCATCTTTTAAAGATGTTTCACTCCAAGGTTCTGAAAAGCATTCTTTTTCCAGCTCTGCAATTTCCCTTATATCACTTTCTGCCATTTCACGGATGCTTAAAGAATTCTGAATTCTTTCAAGAATTTCAGGAAACTGACCTTCAAGTTGTTTTGCACATTCTTCATAGGCTTCAATCGGTCTGCCGAATGGGTCAGGCACATTGAGAACAATAATCCTATTCTCATCACAATGACGTAACAAAACTTGTTTATGAGACTCACTCATACAGAAAAACAAATCCGTTGTGAGAAGGTGCTCAGGATTTATATTCCTTGCTCTGTGATTTGAAATATCAACTCCCCTGTTATTTGCAACAAGGATTGAATTTATACTGACACCATCACCTGCAAACACGCCAACTCCTGCACTTGAAACTTCAATATCATCTATATTATTATCTCTTAAATATTTTTGGAACAACCCTTCTGCTAAGGGACTTCTGCAGGTGTTACCACTGCATATAAACATTATTTTTTTCATAGATTAACCCTTGGCTTGATACCATGTTTTACCTGTATTCACATCTGCACGGAGCCTTACTTTCATCTGGCAAGCATTTTCCATTTCCTCGCTAAGAATCTTGGCTGCTTTTTCAATTTCGTTTTCAGGTGCTTCAACAATTAATTCGTCATGTACCTGAAGAATGAGTTTTGCATCCATTTTTTCGTCTTTAAGTCGGTTATAAACACGTACCATTGCAATTTTAATTATATCAGCAGCCGTGCCCTGAATAGGCATATTTCTTGCAACTCTTTCACCGAATGCCCGAAGCATTCCGTTGGAAGAATTGAGTTCAGGGAGATATCTTCTTCTGCCCCAAAGAGTTGAAACATAGCCTTTCTCTTTTGCTTCTTTTGCAACTGTTTCCATATACTTATCAACACCTGCATAGTGACGAAGATAGCCCTTGATATAATCGTCTGCTTCTTTTCTTGTTACACCGATATCCTTTGCAAGTGAGAATGCGCCGATACCGTAAACGATACCGAAGTTAACTGCCTTTGCTCGGCTTCTCATCAATGGAGTCACCATCTGTAACGGCATATTGAACACCTGAGAAGCAGTAACTGTATGAATATCAACTTCATCATTGAATGCCTTAATCATTTCCTCATCATCGGCAATATGGGAAAGCACTCGAAGTTCAATTTGTGAATAGTCAGCATCGGCAAGTAAACATCCGTCTTTTGCAACAAAGAATTTTCTCATTTCTCTACCGATTTCTTTACGGACAGGAATGTTCTGCAAGTTAGGTTCAGTTGATGAAATTCGACCTGTACGAGTTTCCGTCTGAATGAATGAAGAGTGAATTCTTCCATCTTCGCCGATTACCTTCAAAAGGCCCTCACAATATGTGGAATAAAGCTTTGAAAGTGTTCTGAACCACAAAATTTTATCAATAATTGGATTTTCATTCTGCAGACTTTCAAGAACATCTGCATTTGTTGAGTAACCACTCTTTGTCTTTTTCTTTGCAGGAAGCCCCATCTTTTCAAAGAGAATTACTCCTAACTGTTTTGGTGAATTAATATTGAATTCTTCCCCTGCAAGTTCATAAATTTCATTTTGAATATCTTTAAGCTCACCGCTGATTCTCTGTGTGAAATCCGCAATGCCTTTACGGTCAACCATAAAGCCCAAATGCTCCATACTTGCCAATACTTCGGCAAGTGGCATTTCCACATTGTAAAGGAGATATTCCTGACCATTTGCTTCAATTTCTGTTAAAATCCTTGTACAGACAGATTTCATTACAGCACATTCTATTGCCAATGGCAATTCAGTTTTCACCTTTGGAATAGGTGCTTTGTATTCTTCGCAAAGTCGCAATGGGTTATATCCGTTTGCTGATGGATTAAGAATATATCCTGCCAAGGATGTATCAAGTGTCATTCCCTTAATGTCAATTTTGTTAAGGAATGCAAAACGATATAAAAGTTTTGAGTTATCAGTATATTTTTTTATTTCACCATCTTCAAGGAGGGACTGAATAAACACAAAATATCCAAAATTTATTGGTTCAAGGTGGTAAACCGCATTATCACACAAGAAACAGAATTGAGGGTTGTCCAAATCCTTGTAATCAGCAGTAAAATATGCACACTTTTCTTCCTTGATTTTACTCAGAAGGTCGTTTGTATCAAAATCTGTTACAAAGTCCAATTCCTTTGTTTTTTCTTCCTTTTTCTCAACAGATGTTGGTGCTGTAAAGTTGAGTTTTTCGATAATTTTAAACATTTCAAGGTCAGCAAGCATCATTCTTGCTTTCTGTTCATCACAATTCTGCACCACAAGGTCATTAAGGTCACAATCTATTGGCACATTATTGATAATTGTCCCGAGAGTATAGCTCAAAAATGCTTTTTCTTTGTCGTTAACGAGTTTGTTTTTAAGATTATCCTTAATTTCAAGAGTGTCAATATTATCGTAAATATTTTTGATTGTGCCAAATTTTTGAATTAAATCTCCTGCTGTTTTTTGCCCAACACCTGCAACACCAGGAATACAGTCGGAAGCATCACCTTGAAGCGCTTTAATGTCAATCATCTGTATTGGAGTTACACCATATTCGTCCTTAATTCTTGCAGGAGTATAGACTTCAGTTGTAGTTGTTCCCATTTTTGTATGAGGAAGCAAAACAGTAACATTATCACGGATAAGCTGAAATGAGTCACGGTCACCTGTTGCAATATAACATTCGTCACCATTTTTGCACATTTCTGCAACTGTACCGAGAATATCATCTGCCTCATAGCCTTCAAGAGATATGATTTTATAACCCAAAGCGACTAAAAGTTCTTTGAGTACAGGTAATTGTTGTGCAAGTTCTGGTGGCATTCCGTGACGATTAGCCTTATATCCGTCATACATTTTATGACGAAATGTTGGTGCTTTAAGGTCAAATGCAATAGCAACACCATCAGGCTTTACCTCATCACGAAGTTTCATTAAAATTGTTAAAAAGCCGTAAATACCATTGGTAAATCTTCCGTCTTTGGTTGACAAAGCACGGATGCCGTAAAAGGCTCTGTTTAAAATACTGTTGCCATCAATTGCTAAAATTTTCATAATCAATCACCAAAAATTTATAATCGTATTTATTATAACATAATTTAGCAGTAAATACCATATATAAATAAAAAAATCCCTGAATGGCATTAACCAAACAGGGAATAAAAAATTATTTAAAACTTGATGTGCTTGTCATTTCTGTTTTAAACTGTGGTCCTTGTGGTCCACCGTTCATAAATGGCGGATATGATGACTCATTACCCCAATACAATGTTGCAAGACCATCCGGATTTTCGTGGTCATAACTGAATACTTCTGCCCATTTTGAACCTGCAAGTGCTCGACAGCTCTCTTCAGGAACAAGCTCAAAGGTTTCAAGCTTTCCTTCCTCCCACAAATCCCATTCCTGACCTTCCGAACAAACATCCTTAAGTTTAACTACAACAAAGTTCATATAAACGTAAGTACCGATATGTGGATATAGTCCGTGTGTCCCCTCAGCACAGTAAATAATACAATGCTTATCGTCATACATTTCAAGGTCTTCCCAGGCTTCAATTTCAGCAAATGTATGTGCAGCAAAAGCAGCCTTTACAGGTCTAAGATAAGTCTTGTCATTTTCCTTGTACTTTAAAAACCTCAATGTAAAGTGTTCCCAATCCCCTGGGTGACCACCCACATTATTATTTACAAGCCAGATATATTTTCCACTATCATACGGACAATAAATGAAATAAACAAAGTCAATGTAATTATTGTCCTTTTCAACCCAGAATCCATATGCTACTGCTGAATCCTGGTCACCATAGAATGTTTCACAAATATCGTGTGGTCCGTCAATAGACTCTTTCATCACAAGACGGGAATCCCCATTAGAATCCATAACACGGTCAAATTTTTCAAATGTCCAGTCCATTGAAACTGCCTCATAAGGGTCACCCTGTGCCATATGAATTCTTGGTGCATAGTCAATCAAAAGTTGATTTTTCTTTGCATCATCAAGTTTTGTGATGTTAACAGGTTCACTCTCGATAAGAGCAACTTTCATGCTCCTGATTTTGAATATTCTAGTAAGTCCTCTACCGAAATCATAGCGAAGATATGAACCCTCACTTTCGTTGAGAATAAATTCCTGACCTTTGAAGTCCTTTCTTGTATATGCATAAACCACATATTCCTGTGGAATGGAAATACTGTTAGAATTTATATCTAATTCAGCATATTCACCAATACCGTATTCAACACTTTTTCCTTTATAATCTTTTCTTGAATACAGTGTTACCATATTCTCAGTCTGATACTGCATATCAGGGTCAGTCGTGAGAGCACTTGATGTGATATTTGCTAGAAAGACTGTGAAAATGATTAGACTCATTGATAAAACTATTTTTGTAAACTTTTTCATAAAGGTCATTCCCTCTTTCACCTTTTGTTAACTTCAATATAAATGATTTATAAGTGAAAATCAATAGATTTTAAGAAAAAATGGACTAATGCGTGAAAAATATTGAAAAAATTTCTATTGACATTATTTCTTTGTGGTGCTAAAATTCTTGTAAATTAATATTTAACCAACAAACCTGTGAGAAAGAGTAGTAGTTGATTACCTTTCGTTTGTAGAGAGCCGACGATGGTGGGAGTTCGGTAGCGAAATTTTCAACGAATGGACTTTTGAGGGCAATCCGATATGTAGGTGCGACGGAGAGCAACCGTTACAGTGCTTAGTGTATGAAAGTACACAGTGAGTGCGTATCTTTGATACGAATTTGGGTGGTACCGCAGATTTTACAGTCTGTCCCAATGTTTTGGGATGGACTTTTTATTTTTTAAGGAGGAAAAATTATGATTCTCAACAACGTTGATTTTGAAACTTATTTTAACAATTATCCTGACAAAAACGGTTATTTCGGAAAATACGGCGGAGTTTATATTGATGACAAATTAAAGAATGCTATGGCAGAGATTACTGAAGCATATTTCTCAATCTGTCAGTCAAGAAAGTTCATTGCTGAACTTCGCAGAATCAGAAAAGAATTTCAGGGCAGGCCAACTCCAGTTACACATCTTGAAAGACTTTCAGATGCTCTTGGTGGTAAAGTTCAACTTTATGCAAAGCGTGAAGACTTAAACCATTCAGGTGCTCACAAGCTTAATCACTGTATGGGTGAAGCACTCCTTGCAAAATATATGGGCAAGAAAAAAGTTATTGCTGAAACAGGCGCTGGTCAGCACGGTGTTGCTCTTGCCACTGCAGCTGCATACTTTGGTCTTGAATGTGATATTTACATGGGCTCTGTTGACATTAAGAAACAGGCTCCAAATGTTGCGAGAATGAAAATTCTCGGTGCAAATGTTGTTGAAGTTACTCATGGACTTCAGACACTTAAAGAAGCTGTTGACGCAGCATTCGATGCATATAGCAAAGAATACAACGATTCAATTTATTGTATCGGTTCAGTTTTAGGCCCTCACCCATTCCCAATGATGGTTCGTGACTTCCAAAGTGTTATTGGTATCGAAGCAAGAGAACAGTTTATTGAAATGACAGGTCACCTTCCTAATGCTGTTGTGGCTTGTGTTGGTGGTGGCAGTAACGCTGCCGGTCTTTTCTCAGGCTTCTTAAATGACCCAGTTGATATTTATGGCATCGAGCCACTTGGTCGTGGTCCAAAAATGGGTGACCACGCTGCAAGTCTTAAATACGGTACAGAGGGCATTATGCACGGATTCAACAGCATTATGCTCAAAGACGAAAATGGTGAACCTGCTCCTGTTTATTCAGTTGCAAGTGGTCTTGACTACCCCTCATCAGGTCCTGAACATGCATTCTTGCAGGAAATCGGCAGAGTTAAATACGATGTAATCAACGACGAAGAAACAATTGATGCATTCTTCAAGCTTTCTCGTATGGAAGGTATTATTCCTGCTATTGAAAGTTCACACGCTGTTGCATACGGAATGAAGCTTGCACAGCAGATGGAACACGGTTCAGTTCTTATCAACCTTTCAGGTCGTGGTGACAAGGACATGGACTACGTTATCGAAAACTACGGAATCAGATAAAATGTATAAATGGAAGGTACACTAACAGTGAAGTGAACTCTTTTTTATTGACACACATTCATTTTAGGTTTAAAATTAAGTTATGATTTTGGAAAAGAGGATTCATAATGAAAAAGGCTAAAAAAATCATTGCTCTTACTATGGCCCTTGTTATGACTTTCAGCTGTAGTATAGTGGCTTTCGCATCTGAAGATGTTGACTACATAATCAACAACCCATACGCTACCGTTGATTTTGACAGTTGGGACCAGTACAAGGCAGACCTTCATTGTCACACAACTGCATCCGACGGTGATGAAGATATGGATGTTATGATTGAAGAGCACTACGCTCAGAATTATGATGTTCTTGCTCTCACTGACCACGGAATTACAAGCAAGGGTTGGAAGACTGTAAGTAGCAGAAACTATTTCAAAATAGCGTTGAGTATTGCTGATGGCAAACTCCGTCAGATTACACCTTTGACAGAACAACGATATAATGAAATCACAACTGGTGTTGGCAGAAACGGCAGACCTATGATTGAAGTGCCTCTTGGTATTGAACAGAATCCTACTTCTCTTAACAACGCTCATGTAAACAGCTGGTTTACAGAATATGGCGATGGACTTGTTGGTGGTACAAGTAACTATGATGAAGTTATAAGTAATGTTGATGCAACAGGTGGTCTCAGTGTTATCAATCACCCTGGTGAATACACAAAAGCCAAGGAAGAATCCTGCCAGGCTGATGCATACAACGAAAATGATGACTGGTACAATTATGTTATCAACAAATTCGCAAACATCCTCACAGACTACAAGTCTTGCATCGGTATTGACATTAACTCTAAAAAAGATGGCAGAACAAAATATGATAGAAAGCTTTGGGACATTCTTCTCGGGAAAGTTGTACCAACAGGCAGAAATGTGTTTGCAATCGCTACAACGGATGCCCATCAGCTTGACAAAGTTGGTTGTGCATGGACATCCTTATGTATGCCCGAAAATACAGCAGAAAACGTCCGTAATTGTCTCCAGAACGGTGCTTTCTTCGCAGTGAGCAGATACATAAAAAATGCTGAAGAACTTGCACAATTCTCCCTTGAAACAGGCATCGACTGGGGAACAAGCTTTGAACAGGAAAATCGTGACGATTCAATCCCTGCACCAAAAGTGACAAACATTATTGTTGACGATGCAAATGATATCATTACTCTTTCCGTTAATAATGCACTTACTGTTCATTGGATTGCAGATGGTAAGGTCATCGCTGTTGGAAACACTATTGACCTTGATGATTATTCTGACCAAATTGGCTCCTATGTGAGAGCAGAGGCATTCGGACCCGGGGGTATTCTTTATACACAAGCATTCACATTGAATTATGACAATGCACCCGAAGCAAATATTAAAAACACCATTGATTTAGGCAATGCTCTTTCATATCTCAAACACTTTATTATTGAGGTTTGCACATCAATGCCTTTAGGCAAAGAAGTATATGATTTTCTTACAAAACCTGTAACAAAATAAATCTTTAAATAAAAACGAAGTCCCATGACAAACTATTGTCGTGGGACTCAATTTTTATCGCTTGAATTCTCTTTTTTACCTACTGGAATTGCTACGGTGGCACAATATACTTTCTCTGCTCCTCGGATTTTCATAATCCATGCACAGTTACTGAGTGTAGCACCAGTTGTTTTAACATCATCTACCAAAAGAATTGTCTTGCCTTTAATGTCTACCCCATCTTTTACATCATACACACCAAAAACGTTACCACTTCGCTCTGTCACATTGAGATTTCTCTGACTGTCATTTTCATAAAGTTTCACAAGCAACGGATTAAATGGTATATGCAATATATCGGATAGATTTTGTGCCAACAACTTACTTGGATTGTATTTACGCACCCACTTGTTCATTTTTGAGAAAGGAACACAACAGATAAAGTCAAAATCTATATCCTTAAAATCTTCTTTTACCGATTTTGCCATATCTTGTGAAAGATGCTTTGCAATAAAGTCCTTGTTCGAAAATTTTAATAGTTTTATGCTTTTCCGGATACATTTTTCGTAATAGAATGGTGCAGAAATACCGTCATAACCCATTTTATGCTTCTTGCAGTCACATCGAACTTTTTCGGCACCGCAATACTTACATTTTTCTCGCTTGATTACAGGTAAATTCTCACGACAATCATCACAAATAGACTCATTCTCACCTACAACATTGTTGCAATAGCAGCAACGATTAGTGAAAAACATCCATAGAAGAGTGTCTTTAATTGATTTTCTCATTTTAATTCTTTCTACATATTAAAACAGACAGGGGTTTAGCCCCTGTCTGTCCATTTTATTTTTGAATCTTATCTAACCAGAAAACACCCATTTCACTGAATGCTGCATCACCATATACAAAGTAAAGAATATCGGATACAGTTCTTGTAAGAATGTAAAGCACTCTGTTAATTCCTGCTGTTGTGTCAACTGCTTCACCGTTGTCAATTTTATCTTTAATAGCATAGAAGCGGTCATTTGCTGCCTGGAATTCATCAACATCAACAACTTTATTTGCTAACATTTCGTCAACCTGTGCGATAGCACCTTCAAGCTCTGCTGCATCTTCAGGAGTAAGTGTTGCTGTATCATAATCTCTCATTGCATCAACATCTTGTCTTAAAGTCTTTGTCTCACGGCTATAATTGAACTGTGGGAACTTGTCAGGATATGAATGAACTGATGTAAAGTTTTCATCTGTAACAAGCTGAATGATGAGAGTCATAATAACATCGTTTGATGCTGTTGTAGCATGGTTCTGTCCGCTGAAATAGAATGTGTGTTCAGGGAGAAGTCCTGAGCAGATATCCAGAATTCCTTCCGGGTCTGTATGGTCGTGGTTTGCAGGGTCTGAACAATTGTTGCGTGATGGAACATAACCTTCAGGAAGCTTTGTGTTTACATTCACGCTATATGCACCCATTGATGTTGAATCAACATGGATGATACCGTCGCAATTCTGTTTGTCGTGTGAAACTGCAAGCTGATAAAGTTCAACATTTGTGTCAACGATATCAAACACCTTAACGCCATCCTCAATTGCTTTAAGAATATATTTTTCAGAATCAAGCTGCGCCTGATAATACCAGTCTGTCTGTCTTGCGATTTCTTCAAGCCCTGCCTCTGAAAGGTATTTTTCCTTACATGCAGGATAGTCACCTGATGGAACAAGGCCCCACATAAGAGTTGAATATCTTAAATAGTCATTTATAAGTGTATCTGCAATACAATCAAGAAGAACATCAACATCTGTCTTTGGCATGAGTCTCATAGCGATATTGATAATGTATCCAAGATAGTTTTCGTAACCGATAACTGATGGCATTGCTGTTGTGTAAAGAGCCTTACTGTCCTTATTAAAACCGTATCTGTAACAGTCACCAAGAAGAGCAGCACCGTCAAGAGCAGGAACAGTAAATACAATTCTGTTAATATCTCTTGAAAGAGAAATTCCTTGTTCATCATAATACTTCATAAGAGCATTTGCGATTGAACCGCCTTGGCTGACAGGAATAATATTAACCTTTTCAGAACCTGCATCCTTCTTTACGAACTGAATGTAGTCATAAAGGTCTTTCGCTGTCTGAATCATATTGCCTGTTGAAACATAGTTAAACACATAAAGGTTTTCCATACCGGCAACGTCAAAGTACTCCTGTACAGGGAAATGATTAAGCATCTGACTTCTCTGCTTTTCAGTAATTGTAGCAACGCTACCCTGATAAACTGCAGGACGAACATCATCAATGAATTCACCGTTAGCATCTGAACGCTGTTTACCCATAAGAATGTCGCCAAGAATCTTTGAAACTTCTTTAGCTGCCATAGCATCCTTGTCTTCCTGAGAAATAAACATTCTTGTAACAGGAATAAGTGCCTTTGTTATGATTTCTGTGATTTCTTCTTCACCAATTGTAACATAAAATGGGCCTGGAATTGGTTCGCCGTTAGCATCACAAAGAATTTCACCGTTTTCGTAAGCGTAAGTTTCACTCTGGAAAAGTCCTGGAATGATGATTGTAGGAACATACTCTTTTTCCTGAGAGAATCCGAGAATGGAAGCACAGGACAAAGCAAGAACTACTGCCAACATTACGGCGAGGACTTTCTTGATTTTTTTCATAAAGATACCCCTTTTCAATTTAGTAAGTAGATTATACCAATTATTAAAGACTTTGTAAATAAAATCCAGTCGTAAAACCATACAAAAAGGACCCGCGCTTTTTTTACATTTTGCACAAGCCCTTATTATATTTTCTTATTTTTTATCAAGGAAGTTTGAAAGTTCTTCCATAAATGCATTTACATCTTTAAACTGCTTATAAACAGATGCGAAACGAACGTAAGCAACCTGGTCAATACCCTTAAGCTTTTCCATAACAAGTTCACCAATATGTACACTTGTAACTTCACGGTCAAGGGAATTCTGAAGAGTTGTTTCAATTTCACTGACTGCTTTTTCGATAGTATCCATTGAAACGGGACGCTTTTCACAAGCTGTAAGCATACCCTTAACAAGCTTGCTACGGTCAAACACTTCACGTGTTTTATCCTTTTTAACAACAACGATTGGTACTGTTTCAATTATTTCGTAAGTAGTAAATCTCTTTGTGCATTTAATACACTCACGTCTGCGACGAATTTTTTCACCTTCGTCAGTTGGACGAGAGTCAATTACCTTACTTTCTTCGAATCCACAAAAAGGACATTTCATAAGAACACTTCCTATTTCTCAATCTATATATAGTATTTTAACATATTTCAAACCACAATGTAAAGATTTTATAATAAAATTTTAAGTTGTTTCATTGCAAATGTGAGTTCTTCATCATTTTCATAGCCATTTTCATACAACTCAATGATAAAATCGCCTTGATAATCAAAACCTTTCATCATACTGAAAAATCTTTTAAACTCAAAAGTTCCGTTTTTGCAAGGCACAAAACAATCCTTCTCACTGTTATGGTCGCTTATATGAATATGACGAATATACTTGTGCAATTTTTCAGCAAATAAGAATGGGTCAACACCTGCTCTTATTGATTGTTTTATATCGAAAACCATGTTGAAATCATCACCGATATATTCACCCATACGAAGAAGTAATTCGGGACTTTCACTTCGATAATGCACAACATTTTCCTGACATACTTTAAGCCCTTCCGTCTTGCCCATAAGAGTTAATTCGCCGAATCTGTCAAAATACTCTTCATCCTCTATGCTACCCGGCTTTTTGATACCATGCATAACAAGGATTTCTGCACCAAGAGTATGCATAACATCAAAATGACGCTTAAAGGATGTTTCTTTTGCCTCATAAAATCGTCTTTTATATGAACTGAAAAGATGAAATGATTCTGTAAAAGACCCCATTGTATGGACGGATGCAACTTTTACCCCATAGCAGTTGCAGATATCTGCCATATTCTTTACAAATGCAGGCTGAAATTCAGAATTTGCATTCATAAAAATTTCTATTGTTTTTGCACCTGTCTCACACGCTCTCAAAACTGATTTTTCCGTTTCAAGAGGATAAAAACAGGCTGATGATAAACCGATATCCATAAAAAACTACCTTTTTGTTACCTTAAGACTAACTGTTTGTGTCTGCATTCCGCCACCGGTCAAAAGTCCTCGATTGATACCACAGTCGGCAAAATCACGTCCACGGCTAATAATAATATAGTTTTCGTCTGCAAGACGATTATTTGTTGGGTCAACACCATGCCAGTTGCCATTCTGATAAACTTCAACCCATGCGTGAGTTTCGCCCTCACCTACCATCATACCAACAACATAACGGCAAGGTATACCTGCTTTACGAAGAAGTGCTAACAGAATATGTGAATAATCCTGACACACACCTGCACCATTAAGCAGTGCTTCTTCCGCAGTTGTTATAACACTAGTTGAGCCTGATTTATACACAATGTTTGCACGAATTGCTCGTGTAAATTTAAGGGCTGTATCAACTGCATCATCAGAAATACCAACCTGAATTCTGTCAAACATTCTGTTAAGTTCTGCTCCACATTTTGTATAGTGTGTAGGATATTTATACACGGGATTCAGGTCACTTTCAGGTGTGACATGCATTCCCGTTGTAACAGTTCCAGTAACATCAACAGTGAATTCATTATGCATCGTAACAATTCTGTCTGTTACAAGGATATTACCGAATCCGTCGTGTGAATATGTTAACTCATTTTCAGGAAAAACTGTTACTTTAATATCTTCAATATGCTGGCTTTCACACTCAAGAGGTATGCAACGAAGAGTATAGCAATGTTTAATTACAGGCAATGAAAATTTAATCGACATATTATAAGTAAAATCTAAAACTGCCATTTTACATCACCCCTGTTACAAAAAGTTGTGACAATTCATTCTGAATTGCAATTCTATAAGGCTGATAGTCATCCTCTTCAAGAATCATTCTTGTAAGTCTTTCTATTGAATAAGAATTGAAGTCGATTCCCACCTTATATAATCTGTTAAGCATTATTGAAAATTCCTTGCGAAGCATTTCGATTGGATAATCGAGTCTTGTATATAAGTCAAGTCGTTCAATACTTCTGCCGAATTTCAAGATATTTCTTGAAGCCTCTGCTTCAATATTATCGTCAGCACTGCCCCAGAACGCAAAAATCCAGTCAGTTACCTCCTGCACTTTAAGTAAAGGTGCATTACTGCTACTGCTCTTTTCCATAATATCGACTGCTAGCTGAAGATATGCCAAAGTTTCTGAACTGATTGTATTTCTCATTTCGACTGCATTGTCATATGCATGAAGAAGGCTTGAATAAATTGACGCAGGGTCATTTGAATCAAATAAAAATGAGCTGATAAACTCCTGACGGCAGGAATAATTGTTTGCAATTCCAAGTCTGCGACAGAAATTTATGTATTCTTCGTCATTTATATCAATCATAATGTCGTAACATTCTGTAAAGGCTTTAAGAGTTGTAAAAACTCTCTCAACGTATCTGCCGAGCCAAAAAAGATTGTCACTTGATTTTATCGAGATAACACCCATGTGTCCTTAAAGCCTCCTCCCTGTGATGAATTAACTACAAAAGAATTTGCATCCTTTGAAAAACGTGTAAGACCAGATTTCCAAACAACAGGTTCTTCACCTGTAAGCACAAATGCACGTAAATCTGCTTTTCTTTCAGTCCAAGCACCATTTTCAACAACCTTAAGGTTATTAAACTGAATAACCTCTTGTGCTATGAATCTTCGGGGCTCTTTCTGAATCATTTTTTTGAGTTCATATACTCTCTCAAGAGATAATTCACTACCGAAAACAACACCATATCCACCTGATTCTGCAACATCCTTGATGACGAGTTTCTGAATGTTATCAAGTACATATTTCATATCTTTTTCATAGAAAGGAAGATATGTTGGGGCATTTGAGAGAATTGGCTCCTCATCTAAATAATATTTAATCATTGCAGGAACATAGTAATAAATACCCTTATCATCAGCGACTGAGTTACCCGGAGCATTCACAAGTGCTACATTACCTGCACGATAGGCATCCATAATATGTGGAACACCTAAAAGTGAGTCTGCACGGAAAGTCATTGGGTCCATGTAGTCGTCATTGATTCTGCGGTAAACTGCACCAACACGCTGGCGTTTTCCTGAATATTCGCTATAATAAAGCACATTACCCTCAACAAACAAATCCTGTGGCATAGCAAAAACAGCACCTGTTTTTTCTGCCAAATATGAATGTTCAAAGAATGCAGAATTGAATCGTCCCGGAGTGAGAACAACATTGATTCCGCCCGTATTTACATAATCAAGAGCATTACGGAGCAAGTCGCCATAATTACGATTATCCACAACAGTATTTGCACGGAAGGTGTCAGGACTTGCCCTACGACAAAGTTCGCGAGCAATCATAGGATAAGAAGCACCTGATGGCACACGGAGATTATCCTCAAGGACATACCAACGCATATCATTACCCTGAACAAGGTCGATACCTGAAATGTGAGCAAAAACATCCTTTGGTGGTACTGCTCCCTCACATTCCATCATATATCCTGCTGCACCATAAACAAATTCTTCAGGAATAATTTTATCCTTGATTATCTGCTTTTTTGTATATATATCTTTTAAAAATATATTGAGTGCCTTGACACGCTGTTTCAAGCCTCTTTCAAGATAGTCAAACTCATCCTTTGAAATGATACGAGGTACTGCATCAAACGGGAAAAGACGCTCATTAAACACATTGTTTTTGTAGATACCGAATTTAACACCATATCGTGCTAAAAGTCGGTTTATTTCATCCGTATGTTCTATAAGTCCGTACAAATTTACCACTCCCAATAACAAGTTGGAATTATACATTATAATTATAAACTCTTTTATATGTTTTTTCTATTGATGAATATGAAAAATAATTAGTTGATTACTTATTGAAGATACACAAAATGAACTGCAATTATTGATTTTTACTTATACTGTGATATAATCTATATAATACTAAAATTAAGGGGTTTTGGATATGATTACAGGTAAAACTATTGTGCTTACAGGATGTAACAATGGTATTGGTCTAGAGGTTCTTAAGCTTCTTCACAAAAACAATAAAATTCTTTGTGTTGACAAGAATATTGACCGCATAGGTGCTTTTGAAGATGAAAACACATACATAATGCAAAAAGACGTTTCATCAAAAGAGGCAGTTGATGAAATTTTTGAGGTTGCACTCCAGAAAATGGGTTCAATCGACATATTCTATGCTAATGCAGGTTATCCTTACTACGAAGAATTCAATTATGTTGACTGGGACAGAGTTGCTCGTATGTTTGAGACAAATGTGTACTCACCTATTTATTCATACCAGAAATATGTTGAATATCTCAATGGTAAAAAAGGTATTTTTGCAATAACTGTTTCTGCAATCGGCACAATGGCTATGCCTGGCTTTACAATTTACAGTGCATCCAAATTCGCTATGCACGGATTCCAGGAAGGGCTCAGAATGGAATTGCCAAAGAATGTACAGCTTACTTGCCTTTACCCTGTTGCAACTGATACAGGATTTTTCAAGGCAGCTAACGAGATTGAATTCAAAAAGCCGTTCCCTGTGCAGCAACCCGATGTTGTTGCAAGAAAAATGGTTAAAGGTATTGAAAAGGGTAAGAAAAATGTAAGTCCATGTGTTCTTTTCGATATTTCAAAAGTGCTTATGAAGTTCCTTCCACCAGTAAAAACTATTTATCTTGCACTTGAAAAGAGAAAGTTTAAAGAATTTAAAGAAAATGTGAGAAAGCAGGGTAAATAATGAGCTTTGAAATAATGTCAAGTCCTATGAAAATAGGAACCTGTAAAATAAAAAACAGAATCGTTCTTCCACCAATGCTTATGGGATTCGGTCAGTTTGACGGCAAGCCAACCGAAAAAATGATGAACTATTACGAAGAAAGAGCAAAGGGTGGTTGTGGTCTTATTATGACTGAAATCACAAGAGTCAATGACCAGACAGGCTCAGCTGCTTTTGCTCAGCTTGCAGCAAGTCACGACTACCACATTGAGCCACTTCGTGAATTGGCAAAAAGAGTTCAACGCCATGGTGCAAAATTCTTTGTACAGCTTCATCATCCCGGTCGTCAGAACGTTGGTCTTTTAGTTGGTACTGTACCGCTGAGCATTCAACTTGAAAAGCTTACAAAGGGTGGTTACGGTAAACTTCTTTACAAACTGACTCCTGCAGTTGGACCTACCCTTTTAAAAAATGACATTGTTCCATCAAGCGTTGCACCTTCAAAATGTCCTCCTGCTTATTTTGCAGCAGGTCGAGTAAGAGCACTCCGATATAAGGAAATTAAAGAACTTGAGCAGAACTTTATTGATGCTGCTGAAAGAGTAAAAAAAGCAGGTTGTGATGGTGTTGAATTACACGCATCCCACGGTTATCTTTTACAACAATTCTTAAGTCCATATACAAATCAGCGAACTGACGAATATGGTGGAAATCTTGAAAACAGAATGAGATTTCTCCTCAATATTCTTCGTGGCATCAAGGAAAGATGTGGAAAAGATTTTCCTGTTATCGTCCGTCTTACTGCTGACGAATGTTATGAGATGGTCGGTCAGAAGGGCAAGGGCTACACACTTGAAGATGGTGTAAAAATCGCAAAAGCACTTGAAGCAAATGGTGCAGACGCTATTGACGTTTCTTCAGCAGGATATGATGCTTTTAACTATTGGCTTGAGCCCGTATCATTTGAACCGGGTTGGAGAAAATATATGGCAAAGGCAATTAAAGATGCCGTTTCAATCCCTGTTATGGCTGCTAACCTTATCCGTTCACCTGAACAAGCTGAACAGCAGCTTAAAGATGGTGTTCAGGACTTTGTTTCTCTAGGCCGTCCACAGATTGCAGACCCTTATTGGGCAGACAAAGCATTGAATGGCGGCACCATCAAACGTTGTATATGTTGTCTTAATTGTATTGAGTCAATGCAGAATAATGCTTATATAGGCTCACACGGCGAATGCTCTGTTAACCCTTTTGTTGGTCATGAAAGTGAAGAACTCGTAAAAGATGGTAATGGAAGAAATGTTGCTGTGATTGGTGCAGGTCCTGCAGGACTTATGGCATCAGAAATTCTTGCAAGACGTGGCTTTAACGTTACTCTCTTTGAAAAGAACGAAAAAGCAGGTGGACAGATTCTTCTCGCTGCCGCACCACCTAAAAAAGACAAAACAATGTGGTTTGTTGAAGATTTGGTTAAAACTTGTGAAGATTTAGGTGTAAACATTCTTCTTAATACTCCAGCAACAGTTGAAAAAATCAAGGAGCTTAATGCATGTGCAGTTATTGTTGCAACAGGTAGCAACCCAATCAAACCAAAGTTCAATGGCAATTATGATGCAGATAAAGTTCTTACATTTGAAGATGTTTTAAGTGGCAAAGTTACTCTTGAAAATAAAAAAATTGCGCTTATCGGCTCTGGTATGACAGGACTTGAAACTGCGCATACACTTGTTGAAAATGGTTGTGACGTAACAGTTGTCGAAATGGCAAAAGAAATTGCTCCCGGTACTTGGATGCAACATAAGGATGATGTTATGCCTCACCTTGAGAAAGCAAACACCAAATTTATGTTAGGTGAAAAGCTTTGTGAAATCGGTAATGGATACATTATTACTGAAAATGTTAAGAGTAAAAAGTGGACAAAAATTGATGCTGAATATGTTGTTCTTGCTCTTGGCTCAAAACCTGATAACAAGATTGTGAATGAACTTAAATCAAATGGTTTCAACCCATTTGTGATTGGTGACAGTAGTAAAGTTGGCAGAATTGCAGACGCAACAAAGGATGCATACAAGGTTGCAGTTTCAATTAAATAAAATAAAAAGGACGGTTCGTGTGAAATAAAGTAGTCAATACTTAGTAGACACAAAAAAAGAAAATTTATGCAGCCAGTTC
>CALBQZ010000117.1 GCA_937899735.1 uncultured Clostridia bacterium
TGGTCACCGATAATCTTGATAGAGTCTTTGTTAGCACCAACAGTACCGTCACCGCCAAGACCCCAGAATTTACATTCGATTGTGCCTTCAGCAGCTGTGTTTGGAGCTGGTTTTTCTTCAAGTGAAAGGTGTGTAACGTCGTCGTGGATACCAAGAGTAAACTGACGAGCAGGTGTTTCAGCATTAAGGTGTTCATAAACTGCAAAGATGCTTGATGGAGGTGTGTCTTTTGAACCAAGACCGTAACGACCACCGCAAACCTTAGCTGTTCTGCCCATTTCGTTAAGAGCAGCGATTACATCAAGGAAGAGAGGTTCGCCGATTGAACCAGGTTCCTTTGTTCTGTCAAGAACAGCAATCTTAGTAGCTGTTGCAGGGATAGCTTCGCAGAATGCCTTTGCTGAGAATGGTCTGTAAAGACGAACCTTAACAAGACCAACCTTTTCGCCTTTAGCTGTAAGGTAATCAATAACTTCTTCAGCAACGTCACAGATTGAACCCATAGCTACGATAACTCTTTCTGCATCAGGAGCACCGTAGTAGTTGAAGAGCTTGTAATCTGTACCGAGCTTTTCGTTAACTTTGTTCATGTACTTCTCAACGATAGCAGGAGTAGCATCGTAATATGAGTTACAAGCTTCTCTGTGCTGGAAGAAAATGTCACCGTTTTCGTGTGAACCACGAGTTGCAGGACGTTCTGGGTTGAGAGCGTGCTTTCTGAATGCCTTAACAGCATCCATATTTGTCATTTCTTTAAGGTCTTCATAATCCCAGATATCAATCTTCTGAATTTCGTGAGATGTACGGAAACCGTCGAAGAAGTTGAGGAATGGAACACGGCTTTCGATAGTTGCAAGGTGAGCAACAGCACCGAGGTCCATAACTTCCTGTGTATTTGTTTCAGCGAGCATTGCGAAACCTGTCTGACGACAAGCATAAACGTCTGAATGGTCACCGAAGATGTTAAGAGCGTGTGAAGCTACGCAACGAGCTGATACGTGGAAAACTGAAGGAAGGAGTTCACCAGCAATCTTATACATATTAGGAATCATAAGAAGAAGACCCTGAGAAGCTGTATAAGTTGTTGTGAGAGCACCTGCTGCAAGAGAACCGTGAACAGTACCTGCTGCACCTGCTTCTGACTGCATTTCAGCAACTTTAACCTGTGTGCCGAAAATGTTCTTTCTTCCCTGTGCAGACCACTGGTCAACGTAGTCAGCCATAGGTGAAGATGG
>CALBQZ010000118.1 GCA_937899735.1 uncultured Clostridia bacterium
TTGTTTTTCAATTATGCAGCCCCTTTCCAACCGATAGATATAGTTGGAGCAGTCATACAAGACTGCTCCTATTTGGTATGAGTTAAATATAATCTTAATTCGCAAAAAAGTCAATAATTTTTACTAATTTCGACTAAAATTTTTACTGATATTTTTTACCTTTTTCCTTAATTTATCAGGTTTTCTTGTTGTGATATTATTAGGTGCAAAAGAAAGGATTTTTCGCATTTTAAGTCCTGTATCTACTGTCCAGATAGAAACCTCAAGTCCGTTTTCCTGGAAAACATTAACAAGCATTTCGGATGCAGCTTTATGATTGAAATTTATGCCTATAGCCCCCGCATCTTTAACCTTATTAACAAGTATCATTAAGTATTCTTTATCATTCTTTTTTGATTTTTTCACACTCACATTAAGGTAATATGGCACCTCAGGGCTATCCTTCTTTACATACTCAACGAATTCATCCTTAATGCCTGTATAAAAAATTCTATTTTCTACACCATATTTCTGTGCTGATGGATAAACCTTATATAAAGCATCACATGTTTTCACATCAACATTTATTTTGACGTTCTTAATGTGGGAAATGTACTCAAAAGCCTCATCCAATGTCACCTCTCCACCAACAGGTTTGTTGTGTGAAAGGACTGGCTCACCATTGTCAGTAAAATAGAGGTCAAATTCTACAATATCAGCACCATTTTCAGCACCCATTTTAATTGATTCAAGGCTGTTTTCCTTGGTTTTCATACAACCCGTATGTGCAGTTACTGTAAAATTCTTTGGCAGATTTTTATTCTTTTTCATTTTCATCTTCCCCACTTATTTTCTAACCCTATTCTAATATCTTTTATATCATAAATCAAGTTGATTTTACATCTGTTCTGTGATAAAATTCTATCGTAAAGGTTCGGTATCTCGGGGAATCAGGTTAAAAGCCTGAACGAGCCCGTCGCCGTAAGCAAAAATGATATTTTCACTTGCTGCCGCAAAGCAAGACAAGCCATTGAACGAAGGTTTGAGAAGGCGAAAACATCACAATCTTGCAAGTCGGAATACCCGGTACTGAAATTTTCTTTGTCGCGACAGCCGATATATTGAAAAGCCTTTGCAGAAAAATATAATATCTCAGAAGGGGAGAAACAGTATGAAAGAAATTTTTAAACACAATTTCCGTTCTGTTCTTTCATTGGTACTTGTTGCGGCTATGGTACTTATGTTTGCAGGTTGCGGACAAAAAACACAGGTGCCTGAAGTTCCACAAAATCAGCAGGAAGCTCAGGAAAAGTCATTCGTATTTGAAGTTGTTGAACTCGATGGTTCAAAGAAGGAATTTACTGTAAAATACGATGAAGAAAAAACAGTTGGTGAAGCACTGGTTGAGGAAAAACTCATTTCAGGTAGCGACAGCCAATATGGTCTTATGGTTGACACAGTAAATGGTCAGAAATACACTTATGACGATGATAAAGTATATTGGGCATTTTATGTTGATGGTGAATATGCCATGACCGGTGTTGACTCAACAACTATTGAAGACGGCAAGGTCTATTGCTTCAAGGCTGAAAAAGCACAATGAGAAGCAGAAAATATCAGCAATTGGCTGACCTAATTGTACTCACCATGCTTGGCGTCATTATGTTCATATCCAAGTATCTGACGGAAGCATTACCAAATGTGCATTTTCTCGGGATGCTTACAATGACATATACACTTGTTTATCGAAAAAAAGCACTCATCCCTATTTATGTCTTTGTTATGCTTATAGGGATTTTCAACGGATTTGCTCTGTGGTGGATACCCTATCTCTACATTTGGACAATTCTTTGGGGAATTACAATGCTCTTACCTAAAAAAATGAGCAAAAAAATCACAATTCCTGTTTATGCAGTAGTTTGTGCATTACACGGATTATCCTACGGCACACTTTATGCTCCTGCTCAGGCAATTATGTTTGGTTATGACTTCAAAACAATGCTTGCGTGGATTGGTGCAGGATTTTACTTTGACATACTTCACGCCATCGGCAATTTTGCATTAGGATTTTTAATTATCCCACTCTCGGAAGCATTACAAAAATTCCACAAATCAGCCAAAAAAGAAAATTGAATAGCACGTAAAATAGCAGGGAAGAAATTAAACTCTTCCCTGCTGTTTTTGTTATTTAATCGGTTCTAAACTTTTCTCTAAAATTCCATTGACTTGTGCTATTGCAGTGCCATAGTTTGTGATTGGCACATTGTTTTCTTCACAAAAACGACGACGATACTGCATTTCTCTTTCCGTCAGCATACATCCACCACAATGTACTACCAAAGAAATTCCTGTTAAGTCTTCCGGAAAGTCCTTTCCTGATGTGAACTTAAAATTGAGTTCTTTACCCGAATATTCTTTAAGCCATTTAGGGAGTTTTTGTGTACCGATATCACCACATTGACGATGATGTGTGCAACCCTCGGAAATGAGAATAGTGTCACCATCGTTGAGATTCTTCATTTTCTCCGCACCTTTGACAGCACTTTCAAGACTGCCTTTATATCTTGCCATAAGGATTGAAAAAGATGTTAAAGGGATATCTCCTACAATTCTTGACACAAAGCCGAACGCTTGGGAATCAGTTATAACTATTCTTGGCTTTTCTTTAAGTGCATTGAGTGTAGTTTCCAATTCAGTTTCTCTTGTGACAATAGGAATTGCTCCCACATCAAGAATATCACGGATTGTCATTTGTTGTGGCAAAATCAGTCTGCCTTTAGGTGCTGCTGAGTCAATAGGTGTCACAAGGACAACTATATCACCTGTTTTAAGCAAGTCACCGACTACCCTTTTGTTCTCATTTTGCACTTTTACTGCCTGTGCGATTTTTTCTTTCAACTCGTTGATATTCGTACCGTTTTTTGCACTCACAAGAATTGTGTTATCGTCCAAAACAACATTCTCTGCAAACAAATCGGACTTATTATATACTGTAACGAACGGGATTTTCTTCTGTGCGAAAAGAGAAAGCATTTCACGGTCAAAGTCCTGCAAACCCAATGTAGAGTCCACAACAAGCACAGCAATATCAATATAATTGAGCACCTGTTTTGTCTTCTTTACCCTTAATTCACCCAATTCACCCTCATCATCAATGCCGGGTGTGTCAACAACCACAACTGGACCTAGTGGCAACAGCTCCATAGCTTTTTTTACCGGGTCTGTTGTTGTGCCTTTCACATCGGAAACAAGTGACATTTCCTGACCTGTGACAGCATTTACAACACTAGATTTACCTGCATTTCGTAAACCGAAAAAACCTATATGAAGTCTTTCGGCTGATACAACTTCATTTAAACTCATAATTAAAACCTGAAATCACGTCTGTTAGACGCTTTAATATCTTCAACATTTTGAATTGCGATTGCTCTTGCCTTTGGATTTGGAACTTTCTGCAATTCTTTTTCAATCAACTCAAAACCGATTTTCTTTGTCTCTTCACTTGCATAATCAACAAGGAATTCCGTAAGTGTCATAAGTGCATTTGGATGGCAACAGTTCTGAATCTGTCCGTTCTTACAAAGTGCCATAAATCTGTCACCTGTTCTGCCTTCACGATAACAAGCTGTACA
The DNA here is from genome assembly GCA_937899735.1 of uncultured Clostridia bacterium. GTDB lineage: Bacteria > Bacillota > Clostridia > Oscillospirales > Acutalibacteraceae > Fimenecus. The sequence goes on from CALBQZ010000118.1 coordinate 3,612, forward strand.
GAATGATGGAATTTTCCCTAATTGCATTAGCCAACGGATAACTTCGTCTAAAGTTCTTTGATCAGAAACATCAAACTGCTCTGTATCAACTGGTCTTTCTTCTTCGCAATATCCGCCGACAGAAGTTCTTGAAGCTCCGGAAATTTGTGAAACGCCAAGCTGAAGAAGTCTTTCTCTTACTTTTTCACTTTCTCTAGTTGAAACAATTAAACCTGTATAAGGAATAGCAATTCTGATTAGTGCAACAATTTTTGCAAACGTTTCATCATTAATTCCGTTATCAAATTGTTTAGCGTCGATATCGTCGGCATTTTTAATTCTTGGAACAGAAATTGTGTGAGGTCCAACGCCATAGACTGCTTCTAGATGTTGTGCGTGCATTAAAAGCCCGATAAATTCATATTTGTATCTTTCAAGACCAAATAAAACCCCTAAGCCAACATCTTCAATTCCTGCTTCCATAGCTCTATCCATGGCTTCTGTATGATATGCATAGTTGTGCTTTGGTCCTGTTGGGTGTAATTTTTCATAAGATTCTTTATGATATGTTTCTTGAAAAAGAATATATGTTCCAATTTCAGCGTCACGCAATTTTTTATAATTTTCAACGCTTGTAGCAGCAATATTAACGTTTACACGTCTAATTGCACCATTTTTGTGCTTGATAGAATAAATTGTTTTAATTGAATCCAAAATATATTCAATCGGGTTATTGATTGGATCTTCCCCTGATTCAATAGCTAATCTTTTATGACCCATGTCTTGAAGCGCAATTACTTCTTTGGCAATTTCTTCTGCCGTCGGTTCTTTTTGAAACTTTGAGGACAGCCTTTCTTTGGCTTGGAGGGCTTTATATGCAAGATCACGCAATGAGCGAGATACTAGATCGGA
>CALBQZ010000119.1 GCA_937899735.1 uncultured Clostridia bacterium
AATAAAATTTTATGGTGCAATTATTGCATTCGGATTTCTGCTTGCCGTGCTTTTCGGCGGCAGAATGGCATATAAATGGAAAATGAGCCTTGATAAGATGGTGGATGTTCTTATTTACGGAACGGTTTTTGCCATCATCGGTGCAAGACTTTATTATGTTTTCTCAAAATGGGATTACTACGGCAGTCATCTTGCCGAAATTCCTCAGATATGGCAGGGCGGACTTGCCATTTACGGCGGCATCATCGGCGGTCTTGCGGCAGCCTTTGTTGTGTGTAAGGTCCGCAAGATGAATTACTGGAATCTGCTTGATATTGCAACGATGAGCCTTCTTATCGGTCAGGGTATCGGCAGATGGGGTAACTACACCAATCAAGAAGCTTTCGGCACAAACACAACTCTGCCTTGGGGAATGACAAGTGATAAGGTGGTGGCTTACATAAACAGCCATCAGGCAGAATTTGCGCAAAACGGTATAGAAATGAACCCCGATTTGCCCGTTCACCCCACATTTCTTTATGAGTCACTCTGGTGCCTTTTCGGATTTTTAATTCTATTTATTGTGTGTCAGAAATTCCATAAGTTTGACGGTCAGCTTTTCTTGGGCTACGGCATAATTTATGGAACTGAAAGAGCAATCGTTGAGGGGCTTCGCACAGACAGTCTTTATATCGGCGACACAAATCTTCGTGTTTCACAGGTGTTGTCACTTGCAATTGCGGTGGTTTGTATTGCGATTACGATTTATAAATTTGCTAAGCTTAATAAAGAGAAAAAAGCAACCGCGGAGGTGCCCGAAAATGTATAAAATAATCGACGGCAAAGAGGTTTCGGCATCTGTAAGAAATGAAATTAAAGCAGAGGTTGAAAAACTTAAAAATCAAGGCAAAAAAACAGGTCTTGCAGTTGTAATTGTGGGCAATAACCCCGCATCACGCGTTTATGTGAACAACAAGAAAAAAGGCTGTGCCGAGGTGGGTATGGAGTCATTTGAATATGCACTCCCCGAAGAAACCACAACAGAAGAACTTCTCGAATTAGTTGAAAAACTCAATAATGATAATGAGGTTGACGGAATTCTTTGTCAATTACCACTTCCAAAGCAGATTGACGAGAAAAAAGTTCTCAACGCAATCGCACCCCACAAGGATGTTGACGCGTTCCACCCCGTAAATACAGGGCATATTATGATTGGCGACCATTCATTCCTCCCCTGCACACCTGCAGGAATTATGGAAATGCTTAAATATTACGACATTTCTGTTGAGGGTAAGGAATGTGTTGTGATTGGCAGAAGTAATATTGTAGGTAAGCCTATGGCTATGTTACTTTTAGGTCAGAATGGTACGGTTACAATCTGTCATTCACGTACAAAAGACCTTGCAGAAGTTACAAAGAGAGCCGATATTCTCGTTGCTGCAGTGGGACAAGCATATTTTGTAAAGAAAGATATGGTTAAAGACGGTGCAGTTGTAATTGATGTTGGTATGAACAGAAATACAGAGGGCAAACTCTGTGGTGACGTTGATTTTGAGAATGTTAAGCATAAGTGTTCTTTTATCACACCAGTCCCAGGTGGCGTAGGACCAATGACAATTACAATGTTGTTAAAGAATACATTGACAGCCTCACTCGAACACTTTAATGAATAAACTTTGTGAGGGTGATAACATAATCGACATTTTATGAATGAAGGTGAGAAAATGACACAATTTAATATTACAGGTATGAGTTGTGCTGCCTGTGTTGCAAGGGTTGAAAAAGCTGTTAATTCGGTTGATGGTGTAAACTCCTGCTCTGTCAGTCTCCTCACTAACTCAATGGGTGTTGAGGGGAATATTGACCCTGAAAAAATCATTTCTGTTGTCACGGAAGCAGGGTATGGTGCATCACTTAAAGACGAAAAAAAAGCACTGTCAAAAGACGATGCTTTGAAAGATACAGAAACCCCAAAGCTCAAAAAACGACTTATTGCTTCGTTGGGATTCTTAATTGTTTTAATGTATATCTCAATGGGACATGTTATGTGGGGATGGTATCTGCCAATCTCAAACCCACTTTTGATTGGAATAATAGAATTTTTGTTTACCATTGTTATAATGGTAATTAACCGAAAATTCTTTATAAATGGCTTTATAGGGCTTTTGCACAAGTCACCTAATATGGATACTCTTGTAGCGTTAGGCTCAGGTGCATCCTTTGTTTACAGCTCTTATCTGCTTATAAAAATGTTTACTGTAAGCGGAGATTTGGCACATCATTATCTGCACGAGTTCTATTTTGAGTCGGCAGCAATGATTCTAACACTTATTACCGTTGGTAAGATGCTTGAAGCAAGGTCAAAGGGGAAGACCACTGATGCACTTAAATCCTTGATGAAATTAGCACCAAAAATTGCAACAGTTTTAATTGATGGTGTTGAAACAGAAGTGCCGATAGAAAATGTGAAAAAAGGTGACATTTTCGTTGTCCGTCCAGGTGAACAGATTTCAGTTGATGGTATAATTTTAGATGGAAACACGTCAGTTGATGAATCAGCTCTTACAGGAGAAAGTATCCCTGTTGATAAGACGATTGGTGACAAGGTTTCAGGCGGTACAATAAACCAGTCGGGATTTATAAAATGTGAAGCATTACGAGTTGGTGAAGATACAACCATTTCACAGATTATTAAAATGGTCAGTGACGCTGCAGCAACCAAAGCACCGATTGCAAAAATTGCCGACAAGGTGTCAGGCGTTTTTGTACCGGTTGTAATTACAATCGCAGTAATTACGATTATTGGTTGGTTAATATGTGGTCAGTCTTTTGGTTATGCTTTGGCTCGTGGTATTTCTGTGCTTGTTATCAGTTGTCCTTGTGCTTTGGGACTTGCAACACCGGTTGCAATTATGGTTGGTAATGGTGTGGGTGCAAAAAACGGAATTCTCTTTAAAACTGCAGTTTCTCTTGAGGAGACGGGCAGAGCAAATACAGTTGTTCTTGATAAAACAGGTACAATTACTGAGGGGAAACCAAAAGTTACGGATATAATTCCAGTAGGAATAAGCGAAGAACAACTTCTGAGTTTTGCTTGTTCAATAGAAGTCAGAAGTGAACATCCTTTAGCAAAAGCGATTGCTCAAAAAGGCAAAGAAAGCCAAATACACATTTTAGATGTAGAGAATTTCAAAGCGCTTTCAGGAAATGGTGTAGAAGCTGAGTTGCAAGGAAAGACTCTCTATGGTGGAAGCTTAAAGTTTATAAGTGAAAAGGTTAACCTTGACAATGAAACTGTGAGAATGGCAGAAAACCTTGCAGAGAATGGCAAAACACCTCTGCTTTTCAGTATAGAAAACCGTCTTTTAGGGATAATAGCAGTAGCGGATGTGATTAAGTCCGACAGTCCAAAGGCTATAAAAGAAATGCAGAATATGGGCATAAAAGTTATAATGCTTACGGGTGATAATGAAAAAACTGCCAACGCAATTGGTGCACAGGCAGGTGTTGACGAGGTTATAGCAGGTATTATGCCTGACGGCAAGGAAAAGGTTGTCCGTCGACTTAAAGATAAAGGCAAGGTTATAATGGTTGGTGACGGAATCAACGATGCGCCAGCGCTGACTCGTGCAGATATTGGTATTGCGATTGGTGCTGGTACGGATATCGCTATTGATTCAGCGGATGTGGTGCTGATGAATAGCAGACTTACTGATGTTTCGTCTGCGATACGATTAAGCCGAGCAACTCTTAAAAACATCCACGAAAACCTGTTCTGGGCATTTTTCTATAATGCGTTAGGAATACCACTTGCTGCAGGTCTTTTTGTAAATCTTTTCGGTTGGGAATTAAATCCTATGTTTGGTGCTGCTGCAATGAGCTTATCCTCATTCTGTGTTGTGTCAAATGCGTTAAGACTTAACTTTAAAGATATACACAATAGTAAAAAAGATAAAAAAATCAAGTTTAAATATAAGGAGAGAAAACCTATGGAAATTACAATGAAAATTGAAGGTATGATGTGTCCACACTGTGAAGCACATGTTAAAAAGGCACTTGAAGGCGTAGCAGAAGTAAGAGAAGCTATCGTAAGCCATAAAGACGGCACTGCAATAGTAACTCTCGATGCAGATGCAGCTCCTGTAACTCTCAAAAAAGCAGTTGAAGAGCAAGGATATAAGGTAATTGAATAAGTGCAAAAAAAGAGGTATTCAAACGAATACCTCTAATTTTTTTATTTAATCTCATTAACATCATAAGGAGTACGCTGATACACAAAGTAGTTGAGCCAATTCTGGAACAAAAGGCTTCCAGCCCCTCGCCATGTGAGTGGTGGAGTAAGTCGTGTATCGTCGTTAGGGAAGTAGTTGTATGGAATTTTAATGTCCAATCCCTTATGTAAATCCCTGAAATATTCACGAGCAAGAGTATCACTGTCATATTCGCTGTGACCTGTGCAATAGAAATTTCTGCATTCCATATCTGCAACAAGGTGAACACCTGAAATCTCGGAATAGGAGAGAATCTGCAAATCCTTAACCAATGCAATATCCTCTTTTTTTGTTTCTGTGTGTCTTGAATGTGGCACATAGAATAAATCACTGAAACCACGAAGAAGTGGATGGTACATATCAAGTGGTTTGTGTGGGAAAATACCGAACATCTTTTCAGGAAGCTTGTATTTTGGAATACCATAATGGTAATAAAGAGCAGCCTGAGCACCCCAGCAGATGTGGAACGATGAGTAAACGTGACTCTTTGCCCAGTCGAAGATTGTACAGAGTTCGTCCCAATAGTCAACCTCTTCAAAAGGCATCATTTCAACAGGAGCACCGGTAACAATCATACCATCGAATTTCTGGTCCTTGATGTCGTCAAATGTCTTATAGAATTTGAGCATATGCTCTTTACTTGTGTTTTTGCTCTCGTGAGTAGCAACCTGTAAAAGCTCAATCTCAACCTGCAAAGGAGAGTTACTCAAAAGCCTTAAAATCTGTGTTTCCGTCTCGATTTTTGTGGGCATTAGGTTAAGCAATATAATCTTAAGTGGACGAATGTCCTGAATACTTGCTCTCTGCTCGGTCATAACGAAAATATTTTCCAATTCAAGATTATGTCTTGCAGGTAATTGGTCATCAATTTTAATAGGCATTTCATCCACCCCTTTCTTCAATATGCAATTTTGTATTTTATCACAAGTGAAAATAAATGTCAATGTAGGGCGTGTAGTTGAATGGTACTGATTACTAGCTTTAAAATGTTCACCTTCCACGATAGGCGGAATATATGGTTCTGTCAAGCATTTCGAGACTGATACCAGAGTCTATTGCTATATTGAAGTGTAAACATCTTAATTTGCCCTCATAATTGAGAGATGAGAGCTCGTATCGTTTTATACCAACTTTTTGACCTGGACTTGTTTGGTTTGCTTTATGCATATGCAAATTTGTACTTGGATTATAACTTGCATTTTTTGATGCATAGGCAACATCTGATATGTGAGAGGACAGAGTTTTGGCGTTTGCCCAATATAACTGTTTCTTAAAAATAAAACAACGCACTTGGATTTTTTCAGTATCTATAAGAAGATGACGGGGATGAATTAATGCGAGAGAAACAGTAAAGCCAAATAGAAGGCAAGTGATTAGAGTGAATGCTGTTACATCAAAACCTTTTTTTATAGCAGCTTCTATTATCCACAGTATTATTAATACACTTGGTAATGTTAAAGTAAGAAAGATAAATAATCTATTGCAAAACACTTTTTTTGAATGAGCAAGGTTGATTTTTAATGGTAATAAATACTTTTCATCATCGTGTTCGTAGTTCTTCATTTTTAAACCTCTGTTTATAATTCAACTGTATATTCAATATCCATCCATTCGTGATTTACAAAGTTTCTCATACGAACAAGGATTTCATTTTCATAAACCTCAACATAAAGTCCTATTCCCTTGTCCTGGATGTCTGCATCACCAACATTGTTATCAGCACCAAAAGCAGGAGCGCTTACATATGTGATGTTACCTTCATTTACAGATGAAACCTGATTGTCGTCAAGTCCCATATGAAGATGTCCCGAGAAGTAGATAATCTGGTTTTTACTTGATTTCATAAGAAGACGGACAACATCACTTTCCAAGCCCATATGGCCGGCAGTCCAAACGAAAGGCCAGGTGTGGTTAAGTGGGTAGTGGTTGAAAACAAAAACAGGCTTTCCACTTGCTTCTGCTGATTTCAGTTCATTTTCAAACCAAAGAAGTTGTTCAGGGGAAAGATATTCCTGCACACCTGCATCAGCCTCGGATGCTAAAACTATGAATTTATATCCGTTAATTTCACGGCTGTAATATGCTTTTTCAATATCCTCATCCATAAATGTATTGTAAAAACCGATAAATTGATTTGTCTGTGTGTTAAAGTCACCTGAATTCTGTTCACTCGGGCAAAGGTCGTGGTTTCCTGATGTAACAAGCACATTTTCGATATTGTTAAATCTGTCAAGAAGACCATAGAAGAATGTGTGCTCTATAGTCTGACCATTCATTGTGTTGTCACCTAAAAACACAAGAGCATCGTTTCTTGTAGCAGAGTTTATATCACGAATACCTTCACCAAAAAGGTTGAATCTTTCGATGTTATTGCCTTCCATATGTACGTCGGAAAGCACAGAAAAGACCAAATCAGGATTTTCTGATTTTGGTGAATAACCAGCAATAGTTCCCATTGGGAAATAAACAAAAACTGCAAGTATTGTTGCTATGATTTTATAAAATATATTCATAACTTTTTCTCCTATAATACCTCTGCCAAAATTGTGTTTGACATCAAGAATCCTTTTCGTGTGAGTGCTAAACCATTTTCAGTTGCAGTCATATATCCGTTATCAATGAAAATTTTTGATTTTTCATAAAATTCTTTCGGAATATTGTGACCGAAGATTTCAAAAACCTTGCTTTCATTCAAGCCTTCAACAAGTCGTAGGTTAAGCATTGCATATTCTGTGAAATCTCCACCAGGTCCGTCCTGAATAGGGGAGTTGCCATTCATAAAGGCACCAAAATCACGGTCAAAGTAGAATCTCTTTCCATCTAAAAATGAGTGAGCAGATGGACCTAAACCAAGATACTCTTCACAATGCCAGTATTTTAAATTGTGTCTGCTTTCAAGTCCCTTTTTTGAGAAGTTTGAAATCTCATATTGCATTATGCCTTTATTTTCAAGAGTTTCACACATCTGCAGATACAAATCAGCAGTCAAATCATCATCAGGGAAATTGTATTTATGCTTCATTTTATAAAAATGAGTGTTTTCCTCAATTTTGAGCATATATGCGCTGATATGTGGCACACCGAGAGAAATACAGAAATCAAGTGTTTCATTAAGGCTTTTTTCCGTCTGATTTGGAATACCCAACATAACATCAAGAGTAATGTTTTCAAAACCTATTCTTTGTGCCATTTTAACAACATTTTCAACTTGATTTCTGTCACTTAATCTGCCTAAGATTCGTCTTTCACTGTCAACAGCAGATTGAAGTCCCATTGAAATTCTGTTTACACCACAATCGTGCAAAGTCTTGAAAAAATCTTCATTTAGTCCGTGGGGATTACATTCAACAGTGATTTCTGCATCGTCTGTCAAAAAATCTTTTTTGCAAGTATCAACAAGAGTTTTAAGATTTTCTGCACCTAAAACTGATGGAGTACCACCACCGATGTAAAGTGTATCACCTTTACGATGTAAGATAGAAATACTTGACAAAATTCTATCTTTTAAAATCTTTGTGTAATCGTCCTTTTCTGTGTCTTTACCGGAAAAAGAGTAAAAATCACAGTATGGACATTTTGACTTGCAAAAGGGGACGTGAAGATAAAGTCCTATGTTTTTCATACTTTTATGTAAGTTATTGTGTGACCACAGGATTTAACATATTTCACAAGGTCGTTAAAGCTTAAGAATACAGTTGCATGGTTGTCGTTTGGATGGCAACCAACGATATCTTCTTTCTTTAAGTCAGCGTCAAAATAGATTTCAAGCTCTTTTTCGGTGTCATAAATAACACCGAAAGGAGAAACAGAGCCTTTTTCAACTTTAAGATATTTCTCAAGTCTTTCGTCAGAAGCAAAACTTAATTTTGTTGAATCAATTTCTGCACGGATTAACTGTAAATTAGCTCTCTTGTCACCATGGAGCACAACCAGCATATTACGAGTACCCTTAACATCACGAAGAACAAGGTTTTTCGGAATATGACCATTTTCGGTAAGGTGATATTCGTCGATTTCTTCCATTGTGAATGCTGCAGGATGCTCTACCATTTTGTATTCAATTTCTAGCTCATTGAGTCTTTCAAAAATTTCTTTATTCATCATCAAGTTTAAGCACAGCCATAAATGCCTCTTGTGGAACTTCAACAGTACCGAAGTGGCGCATGCGCTTTTTACCTTCCTTCTGTTTTTCAAGCAATTTCTTTTTACGGGTAATGTCACCGCCGTAGCACTTTGCAAGAACGTCCTTGCGCATAGCCTTAACAGTTTCTCTTGCAATTATCTTACCGCCGTTAATTGCATAAGCTTTAATTTTGTCAATTGTTTTCTCGTCTGTTATTTCAACATCCGGCAGAACAAGAAGCTTGTACTTTGAAAAATCCGTTGTGCTGTCTACGAAGTCATAGAGCAGGTTGTTTTCAAGCAGCATTCTGTTTACACCTATGTCTGCCTTGACGTCACGGTTACCTGTTGCTGCCTCTGCACTCAGCACGGCAATATCGGCAACATTTACTGCGCCGTTAATCCACGGTTCTTTTTGCTCAACGAGTGAGTAAGCCTTGCCGATAAGACCGTAAGTAGCCATATTCATTTCGCCAGATGGGTGCATCTGGTCGCCAACAGAGCAACCAGCGCCATTCATAACACTTAACGCCGCTTCGTAAATTAAAGCATTAGGGTGTTTGAAACCACCGAACTCACCCCAGGAATGATGGAATTTACCTGTCATTCCTAAAAATTCATAATCCTTAAGTGTACGGGTATACGCCGCTGAAAGTGGAAAATGGTCGTAACCCCAACCGCCTGTTGGTAGACTCTCTAATTCTAAATGAGTGTTTTTTTCAATAAAACGATAATCACCTTTTGGAATATGGCCCTGATTATGAAAAATAGTTGCAGTTGCACTATGCTTTCTGACTGCGGCATTTGTTGCTTCAAGGTATTTACTAAAAACAATCTGAGAAAATTTCTCTCTGTCGCTTTCATTCTCAATATTTAAGCCAAGTGCTTTCATATCACTTTTACATTTTTCACAATAGCAGATTTTAGGCGAAATAATATCAAGAAAAATGCCACAAGGGTTATATTTAACCATTACTTCTTCAATCTGACTGCATAAAACATCAAGATACCCTGTGTTAAAGCACAAAAGGTGAAAATGAACCTCGTTTTCATATTCTTTTCGTCTTTCTTTTTCTGGTGACACAACCCAACGCCACTCGGGATGTTTTCTAAAATCTTTTTCGTCAAACCCAGCAGAAATATAAACTGGTGCTTTTACACCAATTTTTTTACACGCTTCAAGCTGTGCACCCAATAAATCGAATTTTAACGTAGGGTGCATTTCATTCGCTTCTGATGGGTGGTAAGACCAACCGTGATGGCATTTTGAAAAAACCGTAATAGAATCAACGTGCCCCGCCTTTAAAGCACTCTGAAACTGCTCTTTACTGAATTTGTCACCAACCGGCACAAATTCACTCGTATGAAAATAAAGGTGTACTTGCCTTTTTCTTAACATAAAAACATCTCCGTTTGTGGTGGAATTTAATACTTTTATTATACGGGATAGTAGCATGATTTGCAAGACAAAAAGAAAAGCCCATAAGTAAAC